>CALSAU010000001.1:0-21625 GCA_943372985.1 Polaromonas sp. YR568
GCCTCGGCCACGCCGATGATGATGCTGCGGCCCCAGCCCTTGTGCGTGCATTCCAGCGCCTGACGCATCACCTGGGTGTTGCCGATGCATTCAAAGCTGTAGTCGGCGCCGCCGTCGGTGAGTTGCACGATGGCATCGACGACGTTTTCAGTTTCCTTGGGATTGATGAAGTGCGTCATGCCGAACTTGCGCGCCATCTCCTGACGGGCGGGGTTGATGTCCACACCGATGATCTTGTCGGCACCCACCATCTTCGCACCCTGAATCACATTCAGGCCGATGCCGCCCAGGCCAAACACCACCACGTTGGCGCCTGCTTCGACCTTGGCGGTGAACAGCACCGCGCCAATGCCGGTGGTGACGCCACAGCCGATGTAGCAGACCTTGTCGAACGGTGCGTCTTCGCGGATTTTGGCCAGCGAGATTTCAGGCGCCACGGTGTAGTTGCTGAAGGTGCTGGTGCCCATGTAGTGGAAGATGGGTTTACCGTCGAGGCTGAAGCGGCTGGTGGCGTCGGGCATCAGGCCCTTGCCCTGTGTGCCGCGAATCAGCTGGCACAGGTTGGTCTTGCGGGACAGGCAGAACTTGCATTGCCGGCATTCGGGGGTGTAGAGCGGAATGACGTGATCGCCTTTCTTCAGGCTGGTCACGCCGGGGCCCACATCGACCACAATGCCCGCGCCTTCATGGCCGAGGATGGCGGGGAAGATGCCTTCCGGGTCGGCACCACTGAGCGTGTAGTAGTCGGTGTGGCAAATGCCGGTGGCCTTGATCTCGACCAGCACTTCGCCGAACTTCGGGCCTTGCAGATCGACGGTTTCAATGGTCAGCGGGGCGCCTGCTTTCCAGGCGACGGCGGCTTTGGTTTTCATGGGGAGTGCCTTGCGTCAGTGGGTGTGCCCGCACTATAAGTCACGCCCCCTGCGCCCGGCGGTGGCAGGGGCATTCATGGCGCGGCAGGTGTTTCATTTTGAGAAAACCAGCGCCGAGTGGTGCGTGGCTGGCGGTTCAGTAACCGAGGTTCTTCAAGAACTGCGCTCGCGCGGCGATGGCGGTGTCAGGGAAATCGGTGAACACACCATCGACCCCAGCCCGATAGAAGGCCAGGTATTCCAGTTGCGGATTGCCCTGGTACGCAGGCGCCAGCCGCCGCTGTTCGTTGCGAAAGGTGTAGGGGTGAACAAAGAGGCGTGCCGCATGGGCATCAGCCACAAGACGGCTGGGTGGGCCAGGCGTGGCGCTGGTGTTCGAACCGATGACCATGCCCTTCCACGGGCCGATGCCATCTGCATAGGTCTTGATGTCGGCAAGCCCGGCGGCAGTGGTCATGAAAGCGTAGTTGCGGCTGTCGCCAGCGACAGTCCAGTCATACGGGCGGCCCCCGCCGATCAGTTGCACCACGCGCGTCTTCAGACCCTTGCTTCGCATGTACTGCAGGCTACCGGGCTCGAACGATTGCACCAGCACGGGCGCTTGCTTGCTGTTCCAACCCGCAGCATCAAGGATGGCGATCAGCTTGTCTTCCATCGGCAGCCCGAGCAGGCGGAAGTGGGTGGCGTGCTTGGTCTCCGGATAAATCGCGACGCTGCGGCCACCTCTGGCCGAATGGGACTTCACCAGGTCCACCACCTCCTGGAAGGTGGGCACCTTGTACAGGCCATTGAATTGTTGGGGCCGTTCGGGGTCGGTCGAGATGGCGCCCAGGGTCCGGATCTCGGCCAGCGTGAAGTCATGGCTGAACCAGCCCGTCTGCAGCTCACCATCGACCATCACGCTTTTCCTGCGCGAGGCAAATTCAGGGCGCTGGGCGATATCGGTGCTGATGGCGAGGTTGGCATCGTGGCGCGTGATCAGTACGCCGTCTTTGGTGGAGACGAGATCCATCTCGATCACATCGGCGCCCAGTTCGATGGCCCGTGCATAGGCCTCGAGCGTTTCCTCGGGCAGATATCCCGAAGCGCCGCGATGGGCAATGACCAGCGGCGGCTTGCCGTCGAGTGTGGCGAGGCGGGTTTGCGACTGTGTGACCGACGGAGTGAGGGTCAGCAGGAGGCTGGCGAACAGGGCGATGGCGGTGCTGATCTGCGGTGTGAAGTGCTTCAGGCGTCGGCTGGCGAGTGCTGTCATGGCGCATCCTGCAGATGAAAACCTCCATGGTAGAGGCTGCAAAACGGCAACCGTATGACAGCGGTTGTCATGCCTCAGAACTCAGAAGGCGTAGCCCATAAAAAATGCCGGAACGAATCCGGCATTTGGGGTGCGCTGCAGGCCAGCCTCAAGCCAGCTTCAAGCCAGCCTCAAGCCTTAGGCGCTGAAGAAATTCTTCAGCTTGTCGGCCCAGCCCTCTTCGGTCGGCGAATGTTTGGCGCCGCCTTTTTTCAGCGACTCGTCCAGCTCCTTGAGCAGCTTGCGCTGGTGCTCGGTGAGCTTGACCGGTGTTTCCACCGTGATGTGGCAGTACAGGTCGCCTGGGTAGCTGGAGCGCACGCCCTTGATGCCCTTGCCACGCAGGCGGAACTGCTTGCTGGCCTGCGTGCCTTCGGGGATGTCGATGGCGGCCTTGCCTGCCAGCGTGGGCACTTCGATCTCGCCGCCCAGTGCGGCGGTGGTGAAGCTGATCGGCACCACGCAGTGCAGGTCGTCGCCGTCGCGCTCGAAGATTTCGTGCTTCTTGAGCCGGATCTCGATGTACAGGTCACCGGGCGGGCCGCCGTTGGTGCCCGGCTCGCCGTTGCCGGTGGAACGGATGCGCATGCCGTCGTCGATACCCGCTGGAATCTTCACTTCCAGCGTCTTGTTGTTCTTGGTCTTGCCCACGCCGTGGCAGGTCACGCAGGGCTCGGGAATCAGCTTGCCAGTGCCCTTGCACTGCGGGCAGGTCTGCTGCACGCTGAAAAAGCCCTGGCGCATCTGCACCGCACCGTGGCCGTGGCAGGTGGTGCAGGTCACCACCTTGGTGCCGGGCTTGGCGCCGGTGCCGTGGCAGGTGTTGCAGTTGTCCCAGCTCGGGATGCGGATCTGCGCGTCCTTGCCGGCGGCGGCTTCTTCGAGCGTGACTTCCATCGCGTAGCTGAGGTCACCGCCCCGGTACACCTGACGCCCGCCGCGCTGGCCACCACGCTGGTTGCCAAACACGTCGCCAAAGATGTCGCCAAAGGCTTCGGCAAAGCCGCCAAAGCCTTCTGCGCCCGGGCCGCCACGCATGTTCGGGTCCACGCCGGCGTGGCCGTACTGGTCGTAGGCGGCGCGCTTTTGCTCGTCCGAGAGCATCTCGTAGGCCTCTTTGGCCTCCTTGAATTTCTCTTCGGCCACCTTGGACGCATCCCCCTGATTGCGGTCAGGGTGGTACTTCATCGCCAGCTTGCGATACGCCTTCTTGATGTCCTCGTCGCTGGCGTTCTTGGGAACACCCAGCGTGTCGTAGTAGTCTTTTTTGGTGGCCATGTGAGGTCGTTGTTCAGGAATGCTTGGTCGTCGTGGAGCAGTTAATCAGCAGGCGGCAGGAACCATGAAAGTGCATGAAGACATCCGACAAACACAAAAGCGGAAATCCGGGATTGCTCCAGGTTTTCCGCCTTGTTGCATGCATCAGGCGTGCCACTCAAGGCACCACCCGATGCATCCATGGATGCGTCATTTCAGGCAGCCCGGGTTGAATTGCTTCAGCCCTTTTTGACTTCCTTGACTTCGGCGTCCACCACATTGTCGTCGGCGGGCTTGGCCTGCGCTTGGTCGTCACCGGCTGCGCCTGCAGCACCGGCAGCACCAGCGGCCTGCGAGGCCTGCATGTCGGCGTACATCTTCTCGCCCAGCTTCTGGCTGGCTTCCATCAGGGCGGTGTTCTTGGCTTCAATGGCGGCTTTGTCGTCGCCCTTGAGTGCCTCTTCCATGTCCTTGATGGCGGCTTCGATCTTTTCCTTCTCGCCAGCTTCGAGCTTGTCGCCGTACTCGCCCAGCGATTTCTTCACGCTGTGCACCATGGCTTCAGCGTTGTTCTTGGCCTGCACGAAGTCGACCTTCTTCTTGTCTTCTTCGGCGTTCAGCTCGGCGTCTTTCACCATCTGCTGAATTTCGGCTTCCGACAAGCCCGAGTTCGCCTTGATGGTGATCTTGTTTTCCTTGCCGGTGCCCTTGTCCTTGGCGCCGACGTGCAGGATGCCGTTGGCGTCGATATCAAAAGACACTTCAATCTGAGGCGTGCCGCGGGCTGCGGGCGGAATGCCCTCGAGGTTGAACTCGCCCAGCGCCTTATTGCCCGAGGCGATTTCGCGCTCACCCTGGAACACCTTGATCGTCACGGCCGGCTGGTTGTCTTCAGCGGTCGAGAAGGTCTGTGCGAACTTGGTCGGGATGGTCGTGTTCTTCTTGATCATCTTGGTCATCACGCCGCCCATGGTCTCGATGCCGAGAGACAGGGGAGTGACGTCCAGCAGCAGCACGTCGGTGCGGTCACCAGAAAGAACCTGGCCTTGAATCGCTGCGCCGACTGCAACCGCCTCATCGGGGTTCACGTCCTTGCGCGGGTCCTTGCCGAAGAACTCCTTGACCTTGTCCTGCACCTTGGGCATGCGGGTCATGCCGCCGACCAGGATCACGTCGTGGATGTCGCTGACGCTCACGCCGGCATCCTTGATGGCCACGCGGCAGGGGGCGATGGTGCGCTCGATCAGTTCGTCGACCAGGCTTTCCAGCTTGGCGCGGGTCATCTTGATGTTCAGGTGCTTGGGGCCCGAGGCATCAGCGGTGATGTAAGGCAGGTTGATGTCGGTCTGTGCGCTGTTGGACAGCTCGATCTTGGCCTTCTCGGCAGCTTCCTTCAGGCGCTGCAGGGCCAGCACGTCCTTGCTAAGGTCCACGCCCTGTTCTTTCTTGAACTCGGTGACGATGAAGTCGATGATGCGCTGGTCGAAGTCTTCACCACCGAGGAAGGTGTCGCCGTTGGTGGAGAGCACTTCGAACTGCTTCTCGCCATCGACATCGGCGATCTCGATGATGGAGATGTCAAAGGTGCCGCCGCCCAGGTCATACACGGCGATCTTGCGGTCGCCCTTTTCCTGCTTGTCGAGGCCGAAGGCCAGTGCGGCTGCCGTGGGCTCGTTGATGATGCGCTTGACTTCGAGGCCTGCAATGCGACCGGCGTCCTTGGTGGCCTGGCGCTGTGCGTCGTTGAAGTACGCAGGCACGGTGATCACCGCTTCGGTGACCGGCTCGCCGAGGTAGTCTTCAGCGGTTTTCTTCATCTTGCGCAGGATGTCGGCGCTGACCTGCTGGGCCGAGAGCTTCTTGCCGCGCACTTCCACCCAGGCGTCGCCGTTATCGGCGGCCACGATGGCGTAAGGCATCAGGTCAATGTCTTTCTGGACTTCTTTTTCGCTGAACTTGCGGCCGATCAGGCGCTTGACGGCGTAGAGCGTGTTCTTGGGGTTGGTCACCGCCTGGCGCTTGGCCGAGGCACCGACCAGCACTTCGCCGTCTTCCTGGTAAGCGACGATGGATGGCGTGGTGCGCGCGCCTTCCGAGTTCTCGATGACGCGGGGCGTGTTGCCCTCCATGACGGACACGCAGCTGTTGGTGGTGCCGAGGTCAATGCCGATGATTCTTCCCATGGTGTGCTCCTGCTTTTTGATTCGTTAAAGGTTGAAAAGGTGAAATTGGGTGCGGCGCTGCAGTGCGGCTACCGGCTCAATAAACGTGTTGATGACTTGTGGATAACTTATGGATACGCTGTGCAAGTTCAAGGGACAAGTCGCGTTTTTCTGTGGATTTATTTCGCTGCAGCCACAGTGACCAGTGCCGGACGCAGCACGCGGTCGGCAATCAGGTAGCCCTTTTGCAGCACGCTGACCACGGTGTTGGCCTCTTGTTCGGCAGGCACCATGCTGATGGCCTGGTGCTGGTGCGGGTCGAACTTGCTGGCGGGCGCCGGGTTGATCTCGATGACCTTGTTGCGCTCCAGCGCGCTTTTGAGCTGCTTGAGCGTGGCTTCGGCGCCTTCGCGCAGCTGTTCGGGCGTGACGTCCTTGATGGCCAGACCGGCTTCCAGGCTGTCGGTGACCGGCAGCAGGCTTTCGGCAAAGCTCTCGACGGCGAATTTGCGGGCCTTGGCGATCTCGTCTTCGGCGCGGCGGCGGGCGTTTTCGGCCTCGGCCTTGGCGCGCAGAAAGCTGTCGGCCAGCTCGGTGTTCTTGGCCTGCAGCGTGGCGACTTCCGCCTGGGCGATGGTCAGCGCGTCGAATTCATTGGCCGCTTGTGCAGCCTCCAGCTCTTCGGGGGAAGGCGCTTCGCCGGCCGGCTGGTTTTGTTCGGGTTGTGTGTTTTCAGACATGCTCAAAGACAGGTGTTGAAAGTGGTGGGCAAAGTGGTTGGAGGGGTCGAATGACAGCCAGCGAGGCACTTGGGGCCTCAAAAGCCCTTTTCAAGGCAGGGAATTGAAATCGGCCTGAAGAAATGTGGCCGCTTTCAATACGTCCGTTTTCGGGATCCTTCAGGTGCCGGCTGCGCGCGGCAAGCCCAGCATTGTAGGCGGGCCAAAGGTGGCAGAAGGGGGCGGTCAGCCTTCAGCCGCCGCGAGCCGCTGCATCTGGGTGATCAGCTCACGCTTGTTGTCACGGCTGCGGTGGGCGTGCTCGCGCATCAACGCCTCCGCCCGGGCACCTTCACCGGCCAGCAGGGCGGCCAACACGTCTTCATGGTCGCTCTGGGCGCGCTGGATGTAGCGGAACTCAAGCCGCGGCAGGACGCCATTGAGGCTGAGCGCCCCCGCGCCGGCCATCGGGGTTTTGCTGACGTGCGCCAGCGCCGAGGCCAGCGTGCTGTTGCCCGCCGCCAGCACCAGCGCCGCATGAAAGCGCGCATTCATCGGCACCCAGCGCGAGGCATCGATCAGCCCATCGGCCCGGGTGGCGCCTTCCAGCAAGGCCTGACCTTCGGCAATGCAGGCCTGCAGTTCGTCCCGGGTGGCGGCGGTCAGCCCGCGCTCGGCGGCCTGGCGAGCGGCCATGCCTTCCAGCACGCCGCGCACATCAACCGCCTGGGCCACTTCATCCACGCTGAACTGCCGCACCCGGAAGCCCCGGGTGGGCAGGCGTTCCAGCAGGCCTTCTTTTTCCAGCTCACCGAGCGCAATGCGGATCGGGGTGCGCGACACCTGCAGCTGTGCCGACAGGTCCAGTTCCACCATGCGCTCGCCGGGGGCGATCTCGCCGCTGAGGATGCGCCTTCGCAGTTCGCGGGTGGCCTGGTTGATGTGGGAAGACATGGGTCGGTGGTGGACGCGGGACGGGTCGAGAGTCAGCAGCAATACAAATTATTGCATGCAATAAATTAGTTCATTAGGGTAAATATGGGTTAATAACCAAATATTGCGTGCAATAAAATAAGATGACTAAGTATTTTGGCGTGTTCTGTCATGGACGGCCTGTACTCGGTTTTCCAAGATCACTCATCCCGCAGGAGACATCGCCATGCCCATCTCGTCCACCTCAAAGCCCTTGCCGGCGCCGCGCCGATCTGTGGTGTTGGCCCTGGGACTGGCGCTCGCCGCGTCGGCCACGCTGGCCCAGACGCCTGCTGCCAACACGGCCAATGCGGCTGCCTCAGCGACGTACCCGAACAAGCCCATCAAGCTGATCGTGCCGTTCCCTGCTGGTGGTGGCGGCGACACGCTGGCGCGTCTGGTGATGCTGCGTGCAGCCAAGGAGTTGGGGCAGCCCATCGTGGTCGAGAACATCGGCGGCGCCGGTGGCAATGTGGGCAGCGCTGCGGCAGCCAAGGCACCCGCCGACGGCTACACACTGCTGTATGGCACCAACGGCACACACGCCATCAACCACGCCATCTACAAGTCGGCGGGCTTCAACCCGCAGCGCGACTTTGAGCCGGTGACCCAGCTCACCCGCATCGCGGCCATGGTGGTGGTGCGGCCCACACTGGGCGTGAACAGCATGGCCGAGCTCACCAAGCTGCTCAAGGCCAGCCCGGGTAAATACACCTTCGGTTCGGCCGGTAATGGCACCACCTCGCACCTGGCCGGTGAAATCTACAAGTCGCGCGCCGGTCTGGCGGTGGTGCACATTCCTTACCGCGGCGGCGCGCAGGCCATGACCGACCTGATGGGCGGGCAGGTGGACCTGATGATCGAGGTCATGCCCAACGCGGCACCGCAGGCCCGTGGCGGTCGCGTGAAGCCGCTGGCCGTCAGTACCGCGACCCGCGTGGCGGGCTGGACCGAGATTCCGACCATCGCTGAATCGGGCCTGCCCGGTTTTGATGTCAGCGCGTGGGACGCCATCTTCGTGCCCGCTGGCACGCCGCGGCCCATCGTCAACCAGCTCAATGCCGCCATCCACAAGGCGCTGGCCGACCCGGAGCTGAAGGCGCAGCTGCAGTCGCGCGGTGCCGAAGTGGCCCCGGGCACGCCCGATGAACTGGGCAAACACATTGCCGCCAGCCTCACGTTGTGGGGCGATGCCGTCAAGCGCTCCGGCGCTTCGGTGGACTGAGTCCGTCCATCCTCCACCCCTTTTCCGGAACTGCCTTCAGATGTCCATGCCCGAACTCGCCACCGACCCCCTGGTGGGCCTGCCCCCCGCGCTCAACCCGGCGGTCACCCACACCAAGAACTACTTCGCCGCGCTGGAGAACTTCCAGCGCACCTTTGCCTTCGGGCAGGGCGACAAGGTGCTGCTGCTCACCGACCCGCTGCTCGACACGCGGGTCGCTGATGCGGTGATGGGCCTCGCCCGTGCACGCGGCGCGACGGTGCGGCAGTACATGGAGTCCACCAGCCAGATCACCGAAGTGCCGGAAGCCGTCAAGGCACTGGTGGCCGAGGCCGACTTTGTGGTGTCCACCTGGTTCTGTTCGATCTTCGATCCGTACTTCATTGCCCGCCGCGCGGCAGGGCAGCGCTGGGTCAAGATCACCTACTTCCGTGACCTGGACCTGCTGCACACGCCGCAGGCGCGCTTTCCGGCCGAGCTGGTGGGCGAGATCATCCGCGCCACCGCCACGCGCTACCCGGCGGGGCGTGACTTCACGGTGCGCTTTGCCGATGCGCGAGGCACTGACTTTTCCATTGACTACACGCCCACCATGCGCGAGCTGCTGCTGGCACACAACCGCTGGCGCGGCAAGATGTTTGCCGACGAGCCGGGCTGCTATGTGCACTATCTGCCCACCCACGGCCCCAACCTATGGGACCGCACGGCGCACCGCAATGACTCAACGGCGCCGGTCACCATGTCGGGCACGCTGCATCCGCAATGGGCAGTGGGTTTTGCGAAGCCTTTTGCCGAACGCATCGGCTGCCGCTTTGAGAGCGACACGATTGTGGAAGTGACAGGCGAGGGCAGCGACGCCGCCATCCTGCGCGAGATGCTGGTCGGTGGCCGCCTGATCGAGCTGGGCTGCGGCTTCAATCCCAAGGCACCGCGCCACACGATTTACCCGGCGGGCTCCAATGCGCCGGGTGCGCTGCACTTTGGTATCGACCTGGCAAGACCGAGCGAATACATCCTGCGCACCATGCCGCAGTGGGAAGAGCCACCGGTGCACATGGACTTGGTCACGCTCGACAGCACCGTCACCGTGGACGGTCAGCCGTTGATTGAAGGGGGTTTTCTCAGCGCACTGCGTGATGAGGCTGTGCGGGCTGCTGCGGCAAAGTTTGGCAACCCGATCGAGCTGCTGGAAACTGCGATCTGATAAGGGTGGTCTGATGACGGCGAGCGGATCGCCGGTCACTTCTACTTCGTCTTCTTGACCGGCACCACCCGGGTCTGGCTCACCGCCCATTTGCCTGCAAAAGCCTGCAGGTCGTTCAGGCGTCTCAAAAGATCCGCGCCCATTGGCGTGACGTTGTAGCCGTCGCTGCCGTGGCCCATCAGGCCGGCGGCGCGCAGTTCCTTGATGCGGGTGTTGAGGGTGTTGGGGGTGATGTGGCCAATGCTGTCCTGCAGCAGCCGGAAGGTCTGCGGGTGACCATCCTTGAGTGCCCACAGCACGCGCAGGGCATAGCGTGCTTCCAGCAGTTCGAGCAACTGGCCGACTGCGGCATTCTCTTTGGCACTCATCAACTTATCTCCTCGGATCCCAGGGGTAGCAGCGGTCGTGATCGCTGCGGTGTCATCGGGTTTCAAAACCTCTGCATCCAAATATAACGCAATTTTTGAGGTGCTACGAGTTTTATAGCTGTGAATGCCCACAGTGCATGGACTCTCAGGGTTCGTGTCGTGCGATCAGTGGTTCAACAACACGGCTGTGCCATCGTGTGACGAGGTGATGATGGCCTCGATGACCTGCTGCACCGCCAGTGCCGAGCGGCCCGTCACAGCAGGCGGCTTGCCCTGCCGCACGGCTTGCGCGAAGTCCTGCAGCACCGCGCGGTGCGCTGCGTGGTCAAACGCCATCGGATCCGCACCGCCACCGGTGGCTTGCGCAGCACCCACGGTGAGGGTCCGGCCATCGGTCATGCGCGCCTGCAGTTCGCCAGCTTCCAGTGTGGCACTGCCCAGCGTGCCGTTGAGTTCAATGCGCTCGGCAAAGCCGGGCCAGGCGGCGGTGGTGGCCTGCACGGTCGCCACTGCTCCGCCCTGGTAATGGAGCAGAGCCGCCGCAGTGTCTTCGCCTTCCATGCGGTGCAGCGGGCTGGTGAAGGCTGTGCCAGTCACGCGCTCGGGCAGGCCGGTGAGGCTGAGCATCAGGTCCAGCGCGTGGATGGCCTGCGTGATCAGCACACCGCCACCATCCCGAGCCAGCGTGCCGCGGCCTGGCTCGTCGTAATAGCTTTGTGGCCGCCACCAGCGCACCGACACTGAGGCGCTCACCAGCGTGCCCAGCGCACCGCTGTGCACCAGCGACGACAGCGCCAGCGCTGCTTCACGCAGGCGGTGCTGCAGCATGATGCCCAGCGTGACGCCTTCCGACTCGCAGGCCTCCACCAGCTCGCGGGCGCGGGCGAGGTTGATCTCCAGCGGCTTTTCTACCAGCACGTGCTTGCCGGCGGCGGCGATCTGCTGCACCAGCGCGAGATGGGTGTTGGGCGGCGTCAGCACCAGCACGGCTTCAACGCTGCTGTCTTCCAGCAGGTCCTCCAGGCGCGTGGTCTTGCGTGCGCCGGTGGGCGTAGTGGCCGCAGCCAGCCGCGCTGCATCACGCGCATGCACCCAGGCGACGTCAATATCGGCCGTCAGGTCTTGCAGGCTACGAAAGTGCGGCGCCGATCCCAGGCCAGTGCCGATGACCGCCAGGCGCAGGGGCCAGGTCATTCGAGCTTGAAGGTGCGGCGTTTCATGTCTTGTCTCTTTGTAGTTGGTTGTGCGGAAAGCCGGTGAACAGTGACAGCAAATGAATGAGGGAAGAGGGTCAGCCAGTGGCGGGTTCAGCGTGACATGCAAGGCATCTTGGGATTGAACTTCCAGTTCGGGATCAGGAACTGCATGGCGATGGCGTCATCGCGCGCGCCCAGACCGTGCTGCAGATAGAGCTGGTGGGCTTTTTCCACTTCCACCATGTCCAGTTCCACGCCGAGGCCGGGCTGTTGGGGCACTGCCACCTGGCCACCCACGATTTGCAGCGGTGCCTTGGTCAGGCGCTGGCCGTCCTGCCAGATCCAGTGGGTGTCGATCGCAGTGACCTTGCCGGGCGCCGCAGCGGCCACATGGGTGAACATGGCGAGCGAAATGTCGAAGTGGTTGTTGGAGTGCGAGCCCCAGGTCAGGCCCCACGTCTGGCAGATCTGCGCCACGCGCACCGAGCCTTGCATGGTCCAGAAGTGCGGGTCGGCCAGTGGAATGTCGACCGACTGCAGGTGGATGGTGTGCGAGAGCTCGCGCCAGTCGGTCGCGATCATGTTGGTGGCGGTGGGCAGGCCGGTGGCGCGGCGGAACTCGGCCATCACCTCGCGGCCCGAGAACACGCCTTCGGCGCCGCAGGGGTCTTCGGCATAGGCCAGTTCCTTGTGGCGGCCCTGGCAGATGCGGATGGCGTCTTTCAGCAGCCAGCCGCCGTTCGGGTCCAGCGTGATGCGCGCCTCGGGAAAGCGCTCTGACAGGGCAACGATGGCCTCCATCTCTTCTTCGCCGCGCAGCACGCCGCCCTTGAGCTTGAAGTCCTTGAAGCCATAGCGTTCGTAGGCGGCTTCGGCCAGCGCCACGATGGATTTCGCGTCCATGGCCGGCTCGTGGCGAAGGCGCTGCCAGTTGTCAGGCGCGTCCGGCTCCGAGCGGTAAGCCAGGTTGGTCTTGTTGCGGTCGGCAATATAGAAAAGGTAGCCCAGCATGGCGACCGAATCGCGCTGCTGGCCTTCGCCAAGCAGTGCGGCCACCGGCACGCCGAGGAACTGGCCCAGCAGGTCGAGCAGGGCGCTTTCCACCGCGGTGACAGCGTGGATGGTGACGCGCAGGTCAAAGGTCTGGTTGCCGCGCCCGCCGCTGTCGCGCTCGGCAAAGCGGGTGCGCAGGGCGGCGAGGATGTGGTTCCAGTTGCCGATGGACTCGCCTTCAATCAGGCTGCGGGCGTCCTCCAGGGTCTGGCGGATTTTCTCGCCGCCCGGCACTTCGCCCACGCCGGTGTGGCCACTGCTGTCGGTCAGGATCAGCAGGTTGCGGGTGAAGAAGGGGCCATGGGCACCGCTCAGGTTGAGCAGCATGCTGTCGTGGCCGGCCACCGGAATCACCTGCACGCGGGTGATGCGAGGAGCCGACGACGTGGCGGAGGAGGCGACAGCTGAACTGACGGGGGAACTGGCAGGCGTGGAAGCGCCGGGAAGGGAGGCGGATGGGGCTGGCATGTCTGAAGAAGTGAACGATGAGCAACGAAAATTAGTCAGTCATCGTACAACTAAGACCTCAGTTATGCAAGCGTGGAAGTCGCCACCGCTGGTTGCGTGGTGTGCAGGTTGCTGCCCCGGCGCAGCCGTTCGCGGCTGTTCGAGAGGTGGGTGCGCATCGCGGCGCGGGCCGCTTCGGCATCCTGGTTGCGGATCGCGTTGTAGATGCTTTCATGCTCGCCATTGACCCGCTGCAGGTAGTTGAAGCGGCCTTCCGGCGCGTTGTGCGCTGTGTTCACCCGGGTGCGCGGAATGATCATCGTGCCCAGGTAAGTCATCAGGTCGGCAAAGTGCCGGTTGCCGGTGGCGCGGGCCACTTCCATGTGGAACTGGAAGTCGGGCGGCACCGCGTCGGAATCGAGGTGAATGGAGTCGTGCAAGGCCTTCAGGGCCTGCTCCATGGCCAGCAGGTTTTCAGGCGTGCGGCGCTGTGCGGCGAGGCCTGCTGCCTCGGTTTCCAGACTGATGCGCAGCTCCAGCACCGAGATGACATCGGCCACGGTGGCAAAGTCTTCGGCGTTGATGCGGAAGTTGCCAGACGCCTGCGGTGCCAGCACAAAGGTGCCGATGCCGTGGCGGGTTTCGACCAGCCCCGAGGCCTGCAGGCGCGACAGCGACTCGCGCACCACCGTGCGGCTGACATCGAAGCGGGCCATGATTTCGGCCTCGGTCGGCAGCTTGTCACCGGGCTGCAACTGCCCCTCGCGGATGCTGGCGGCCAGGCTGTCGACGATCTCGCCGACCAGCCCGCGCGGGCGCCGTGCGCCGGTGGGTGCGCCGGCCGTCCGCAGCGGCGGCGCAGGCTCGTCTGCGAAGGCCAGCGCGGAGCCCAAATCTGGGCTATTGCTCGGGCGACTAGGGGTTTTCCTTGGTTCCATGCAAAAAACGTTGACAAGCTGACAGGGGGCTTGGAGAATCCAAGTCATCAGACAACCTACAACTTAAGGTGTCTGGAGCGACTTTAACAAACTTCCCGGAAAAGTCCAGTGTTTGCCGCAGCTGCTGCGCCCACATTGGCAGTCAAAACACCCATGACGATCAAGGTTCACCAAAAATTGCTGTTGACCGGCGCCGCAGGCGGTCTGGGCCAGGCCCTGCGCGAGCGGCTCAAAGCCAACTGCGATGTGCTGCGCCTGTCTGATGTGAAAGCCTTTGGCGATGCCGCTGCCGGTGAAGAGGTGGTGCTGGCCGATCTGGCCGATGCGGCCGCAGTCGATGCCATGGTGCAGGGCGTCAACGCCATCGTGCACATGGGCGGTGTGTCGGTCGAAGGGCCGTTCCATCCCATCATGCAGGCCAACATCCTCGGGGTGTACAACCTCTATGAATCGGCCCGCAAGCACGGCGTGAAGCGGGTGGTGTTTGCCAGCTCGAACCATGTCACCGGGTTTTACCGCCAGAGCGAAACCATCAATGCCAGCCACCCGGCGAGGCCCGACGGCTTTTATGGCGTGAGCAAGGCTTTTGGTGAAGACATGTCGCGCTTTTATTTCGACCGCTTCGGCATCGAGACAGCGTGCATCCGCATCGGCTCCTCGTTCCCCGAGCCGCGCGACCGCCGCATGCTCGCCACCTGGCTGAGCTACGACGACTTGCACCGCCTGATCACCGCCTGCCTCACCACGCCGGTGCTGGGGCACAGCATTATTTTTGGCATGTCGAACAACGCCGTCACCTGGTGGGACAACAGCCAGGCACGGCACGTCGGCTTTGTGGCGCAGGACAGCTCAGATGTGTTTCGTGACGCGGTGTATGCGCGCACCACACAGCCCGACCTTGATGACCCAGTGGCCCAGTTCCAGGGTGGGGGTTTTGTCAAGGCAGGGCCGTTCGGCTTCTGACTGAAGATTTTTATCAACCCGTTCCCGTTCCCCCGTTCTCAACCCCGGTCAATTCAGGAGACAACCATGACCTTCCGTCGCAACTTCATCGCCGCAGCCATTGCCGCCGTGGCATTTACCGTATCGTTCCAGGCCTCTGCCCAGATCGTGCTCAAGGCATCCGACACGCACCCGGCGGGCTACCCGACGGTTGTGGCTGTCGAGAACATGGGCAAGAAGCTCGAAGCCCAGACCAATGGCCGCATCAAGATGCAGATGTTCGCCGGCGCCGTGCTCGGTCAGGAGAAGGAAACCGTCGAGCAGACGCAAATCGGAGCGCTGCAGATCAACCGCATTTCGCTGGGCGTGATCGGCCCGGTGGTGCCGGACGTTGACGTGTTCAACATGCCCTTCGTCTTCCGCGACATTCCGCACATGCGCAAGGTCATTGATGGCCCCATCGGCGACGAACTGCTGGCCAAGGTCACGGCCAGCCCGGCACGCCTGGTGGCGCTGGGCTGGATGGACGGCGGCGCGCGCAGCCTGTACACCAAGAAGCTGGTCAAGTCGCCGGCCGATCTCAAGGGCGTGAAGGTTCGCATGATGGGCAACCCGCTGTTCGTCGACACCATGAACGCCATGGGCGGCAACGGCATCTCCATGGCCTACGGCGAAGTGTTTAGCGCGCTGCAGACCGGTGTGATTGACGGCGCCGAGAACAACCCGCCCAGCATGTTCACCTCCAACCACTACACCACGGGCACCAAGTACTACGCCCAGACCAACCACCTGATCATTCCCGAACTGCTGGTGATGTCCAAGGTGGCATGGGACAAGCTGACGCCTGCCGACCAGGCCCTGGTCAAGAAGCTCGGCCGCGAAGCCCAGCTGGAGCAGCGTACCCTGTGGGACAAGAGCGTGGAAGAGTACTCGGGCAAGCTCAAGGCCGCCGGTGTGGAGTTCGTGGCTGTGGACCAGAAGCTGTTCTTTGACGCGACCGCACCGGTGCGTGCCAAATACGGCGCCAAGTTTGGCGACCTGATGGCGCGCATTAACGCAGTCAAGTAAACCAGTTGCAGAAATTGCCGAGGGCCCCGCCAGCGGCGGCGCCCTCGGCAGCGCCCTTGCTGTCATCCGCTGTTTCCAGGCGAAACCAACATGAAAAAACAAATCCTGCGCTACAACGACTGGTTGTACCTTGCGTGTATCTGGATCTCTGGCATGGCGGTCATCGTGATGTCGCTGATCATTCCCTGGGGCATCTTTACCCGCTACGTCCTGGGCACCGGCTCGCAGTGGCCCGAGCCCATCTCGATTCTCCTGATGGTGATCTTTACCTTCTTCGGCGCGGCAGCAGGCTACCGCGCCAATTCGCACATTGCCGTGGCCATGGTGACCGACCGCCTGCCTGCGGGCCTTCGCGGCGCAGTGGCCCGGCTCATGGATGTGCTGATGGCTGTCGTCGCCGTCTTCATGGCGTACTACGGCACCAAGCTCTGCATTCAAACCTGGGGCCAGAACATCGGTGAGATCCCCTGGATGCCGGTTGGCGCCACCTACCTTCCGGTGCCGCTCGGCGGCGCCATTACTTTCGTCTTCGTGCTTGAGCGGATCTTCCTGGGCGTCCAGTGCGACCGCGACGTGGTTACCTATGACCACGAAAAAGTTGAAGCAGGAGCACTCTGATGGACGCATTCATACTGCTTGGGTCGTTTGTCGGCCTCATGATCATGGGCTTGCCGGTGGCCTATGCCCTGGGCCTCTCGGCGCTGATCGGCGCCTGGTGGATCGACATTCCGCTGGACGCGGTGATGATCGCCATCGCCAGCGGCGTCAACAAGTTCTCGCTGCTGGCCATCCCGTTCTTCGTGCTGGCGGGCGCCATCATGGCCGAGGGCGGCATGTCACGCCGGCTGGTGGCCTTTGCCAGCGTGCTGGTGGGCTTTGTGCGGGGCGGGCTGTCACTCGTGAACATCCTTGCCTCCACCTTCTTCGGTGCAATCTCCGGCTCGTCCATGGCCGACACGGCGTCGATTGGCTCGGTACTGATTCCCGAGATGGAAAAGAAGGGCTACCCGCGCGATTTCGCCACGGCCGTCACGGTCAGCGGCTCGGTGCAGGCCATCCTGATTCCGCCCAGCCACAACGCAGTGATCTACTCGCTGGCAGCTGGCGGCGGCGTGTCCATCGCCGCGCTGTTTCTGGCAGGTGTGCTGCCAGGCCTGCTGCTGGGCCTGACGCTCGCAGTGATGTGCCTGTTCATTGCCAAGAAGCGCAATTTTCCCAAGGGCCGCGTCATCCCGATGCGCGAGGCCATCAAGATCTGCATTGACGCACTCTGGGGCCTGATGACCATGGTCATCATCCTGGGCGGCATCCTCTCGGGCATCTTCACCGCGACCGAGTCGGCGGCGATTGCCGTCATCTGGGCCTTCTTCGTCACCATGTGCATCTATCGCGACTACAAGTGGCGCGATCTGCCCAAGCTGGTGCACCGCACGGTGAAGACGCTGTCGATCGTGATGATTTTGATCGGTTTTGCCGCTGCCTTCGGTTACATCATGACGCTGATGCAGATTCCGCAGCAGATCACCAATGCCTTCACCAGCATCTCCACCGACAAGCTGGTCGTGCTGCTGATGATCAACGTCTTGCTGTTGATCCTGGGCACGCTGATGGACATGGCGCCGCTGATCCTGATCATGACGCCCATCCTCCTGCCGGTGGTGACCAATCTGGGTGTTGACCCTGTGCACTTCGGCATGATCATGATGGTCAACCTCGGCATGGGTCTGATCACGCCGCCCGTCGGGGGGGTGCTGTTTGTCGGGGCTGCGGTGGCCAAGCTGCCCATCGAGAAGGTGGTGCGGGCGCTGTACCCGTTCTTCGGCGCGCTGCTGTTCGTGCTGGGCATCGTGACCTACGTACCCGCCGTGTCGTTGTGGCTGCCCAACCTGCTGCTCAAGTGACGGAGCGCGACTGATGACCAAGATCGTTGCGGTGCGGGTCACGCCCATCGCCTTCCGTGACCCGCCGCTGCTGAACGCAGCAGGCATCCACGAACCCTGGGCACTGCGCTCGATCATCGAGATTGAAACAGCCTCGGGCCTGGTGGGCATCAACGAGAGTTACGGCGACTTGCCGATGCTCGAGGCGCTGGCCAAGGCGGCGCCTGCGCTCACCGGCCTGTCGCCCTGGGCACTCAATGAGATGGAAACGCGTGTGGCTGCGCTTGTCGCACCGCGCGCGAATACCGCATCGGAGTTTCTCGGGCAGCAGATTTCGCTTGCGCCGGGCACGCATGTGTCCAAGACCGTTGCCAAAGTGGTCAGTGCCTTTGAGGTTGCCATGCTCGACCTGCAGGGCCAGCTGGCCAATGCACCGGTGGTGGACCTGCTGGGCGGCGCGGCGCGCGACCGGGTGCCTTTCTCGGCCTACCTGTTCTACAAGTACGCACAGCACATCGACAAGCCCGCTTCGTCAGGCTACCCGGCCGACCCGTGGGGCGAGGCCGTCACGCCGGAGCAGCTCGTGGCGCAGGCGCGCCGGATGATCGGTGAGTACGGATTCAAAAGCATCAAGCTCAAGGCGGGCGCGCTGGCGCCTGAGGATGAGGCGGCAGGACTGCTGGCCCTGGCCAAAGCCTTCCCCGGCACGCCGCTGCGCATCGACCCCAACGCCAACTGGACGGTGGCGACGAGCCTGAAGATCGTCGAGCAGCTGTGTGGCGTGCTTGAGTATTACGAGGATCCGGCCCCCGGCCTGGATGGCATGGCGGCCGTGGCGCACGAGTGCGATGTGCCGCTGGCCACCAACATGGTCGTGACCGACTTTGCCGAGTTCCGCCGCAATGCAGACATGGGCTGCCCGGTGAAGATTGTGCTGAGCGACCACCATTACTGGGGCGGCTTGCGCGCCACGCAACAGCTGTCGCGGCTGTGCAGCACCTTCGGCCTGGGCCTGTCGATGCACAGCAATTCGCATCTGGGTATCAGCCTGGTGGCCATGACCCACCTGTGCGCCAGCGTGCCGCTGCTGAACTATGCCTGCGACACCCACTACCCCTGGCAGGACGAAGAGGTTGTTGAAGGGGGTCGGCTGAAGTTCGAGGATGGCAGCCTGCGCGTGCCCACCGGCCCCGGCCTGGGCGTGACGCTGGACCGCACCGCACTGGCGCGGCTGCATGACAACTACCTGAACTGCGGCATCCGCAACCGCGACGACCTGGCGCAGATGCGCAAGTACGACTCGACGTTTACCGGTAAGCAACCCCGTTACTGACGATGAACACCTGGGTCTATATCTCCGCTGCCGATAGCCAGGAAGTCCTGGTGATGCGGCTGGACCGTGCCGCCGGCAGCCTCACCCCGGTGGGCCGTGTGCCTGTGGGCGGCGCGGCCATGCCGATGGTGGTAAGCAAGGACAGGAAATTCCTGTACGTGGCATTGCGCTCGCAGCCGTTCCGGGTGTTGACGTTCGCCTTTGACGGTTCCAGTGGCGGCCTGAAGAAGCTGGGTGAGTCCACGCTGGCCGACAGCATGTGCAACATCGACCTCGACCCTTCAGGCCGGTGGTTGTTTGCGGCATCCTACGGCGGCAACAAGATCACGGTCAACAATGTGGGTGACGATGGCGTCATCGGCCCGGTGCAGCAGCTCATCCGCACCTCGCCCAACGCCCATGCGATCCATGCCGACGCTTCGGGCAAGTATGTGTTTGCCACAAGCCTGGGCGGGGACAACCTCTCCAGCTGGAAGTTCGACGCGGCCACTGGCATGCTCAGCCCCAACGACCCGCCGCTGGTGAATGTCGCGCCCGCCAGGACAGGTCCGCGCCACTTCCTCTGGAACAAGGCGCAAAAGCATGCCTACCTGATCAACGAGCTGGACGGCGGCGTTGACGTGTTCGCCTATGACGCAGGCAAGGGCGCGATGACCCACCTGCAGCGCAGCAGCGTCGTGCCACCGGGGTTCACCGGCAAGGTCTGGGCCGCCGATCTGCAGATCGCGCCAGACGGCAAGTACCTGTACGGTTCCGAGCGCACATCGAGCACGCTGACCACCTTCAGGGTGGACGCCGCCACCGGCAGGCTGCAGGTGGTAGGCCAGACGCCGACCGAGAAGACGCCGCGCGGTTTTGCGGTGGACTCCACTGGCCGCTTCCTTGTTTGCACCGGGCAGGACTCGCACGGTGTGTCACTGCACACGATAGACGCTGCCACCGGCATGCCCGGCGCGGGCAAGAGCCAGCCGGCCGGCAAGAACCCGAACTGGGTCGAGATCGTCGACTTCTGAGCACAGGCGCCTGAATGACCACTGCCGACGCCCGCAAGCCGCTCTTCATCCGCATGCATGATGCGGACAATGTCGCCATCGTCGCGAACGATGGTGGCCTCGATGCGGGCGCCGTATTTGGCAACGGCCTGGCGCTGGTGGACCGTGTGCCGCAAGGCCACAAGGTGGCGCTGGTGGACTTGCCCAGGGGCACGGCCGTCAGGCGCTACAACGTGACCATTGGCATCGCCAGCAAGGATATTCCTGCCGGCAGCTGGGTGCATGAGCGCCTGCTGGACATGCCGGCCGTACGCGAGCTGGAAGGCCTGCCGATCGCCACCGTCAAGCCGCCGGTGCAGGCGCCGCTGGAGGGCTACACCTTTGAAGGTTTCCGCAATGCCGACGGCTCGGTGGGCACCCGCAACATTCTGGCAGTTACCACCACGGTGCAGTGCGTGGCCGGTGTGGTGGATTTTGCGGTGCAGCGCATCAAGGCGGAGCTGCTGCCGAAGTTCCCCAACGTGGACGATGTGGTGGGCCTGGAGCACACCTACGGCTGCGGCGTGGCCATTGACGCGCCGGACGCCACCATCCCCATCCGCACGCTGCGCAACATCAGCCTGAACCCGAACTTCGGCGGCGAAGTCATGGTGGTGAGCCTGGGCTGCGAGAAGCTGCAGCCCGAGCGGCTGCTGCCGCCGGGCAGCTTTGCCATCGTTGACGAAAGAAGTGTGGCAGACACCGGCACAAGCGCAGAGCCGCAGCTGGATGTGGTGTGCCTGCAGTCCGAGAACCACATCGGCTTCATGTCGATGATCGACTCCATCATGACGGCTGCGCAGCTGCACCTGGAGCGGCTGAATGCCCGCAGGCGCGAGACGGTGCCGGCCAGCGAGCTGGTGGTGGGCGTGCAGTGCGGCGGCAGTGATGCCTTCAGCGGAGTCACCGCCAACCCGGCCGTGGGCTTCTGCACCGACCTGCTGGTGCGCGCCGGCGCCAGCGTGATGTTCTCCGAGAACACCGAGGTGCGCGACGGCATCGACCAGCTGACCTCGCGCGCCAGCACGCCTGAAGTGGCCGAAGGCATCATCCGCGAGATGGCCTGGTACGACGCCTACCTGAAAAAGGGCCTGGTGGACCGCAGTGCCAACACGACGCCCGGCAACAAGAAGGGCGGCCTGTCGAACATTGTCGAGAAGGCCATGGGCTCCATCGTCAAGTCGGGCAGCGTACCCATCACCGGCGTGATCTCGCCCGGTGAAAAACTCAAGGCAAAAGGCCTGACGTATGCGGCCACACCCGCCAGCGACTTCATCTGCGGCACGCTGCAGCTGGCTGCCGGCATGAACCTGCATGTATTCACCACCGGTCGCGGTACGCCGTATGGCCTGGCGCAGGTGCCAGTGATCAAGGTGGCTACGCGGACCGACCTCGCGCGCCGCTGGCATGACCTGATGGACATCAACGCCGGCCGCATCGCCGATGGCGATGCAACAATCGAGGACGTGGGCTGGGAGCTGTTCCACTTCATGCTCGACGTGGCCAGTGGTCGCAAGAAAACATTCGCCGAACAATGGAAGCTGCACAACGCGCTGGTGCTGTTCAACCCGGCACCCGTGACCTGATCCCGCGGGAGGCCGCTGCAGGCGCAGCGTTTTCCCCTGACTGACTCCATCTTTACAAGCGAGACCCCATGACACAAA
>CALSAU010000002.1:0-18768 GCA_943372985.1 Polaromonas sp. YR568
CACCATCTGCAGCAGTTGGCTGATGTTGGCCGAGGGAATGACCGAGTCAATCAGGATGCCGGTTGCCGTTGGCGTCAGCAGGCCCAGCAGACCACCCAGCACGCCGAATACGAGTACCCGGTAGATGTCTGCGGTGGTTCCCTGCAGCCCAAAACGGACCAGCCCCATAAGGGTGATGGCCTCGTTGTTGAACGCCCGGTAGAACATCACCGCGGTACGGCCGAGGTCCTGTGCCGTGGCTGATGTCAACGGTGTTTCCTGGCCTGTCACAGGGTCATGAATCACGAATCGGCCGCGCCCTGCCGGCAGCAGGGCGACCGGCGCGGTAGTGCTTTCCCTGAACGCGAGAAGTGGCGTGGTGATGTCTTTCCACCACTGGGCACCATCGAGCTGGACACGACGTTGCGAGACTTTCGCCTGCCGGCACAGGTCTTCGATTCGGCCAGTTGAATCGGCGTCAGCCCCAAGAGCTGAAAGACTATTGCTAGAAAGCGGCGTCTTGCAGCCGATCGCGTCAAATACCTTGTGGCAGGCGTCTATCAAGGCATCGCCAGTGATGCCTCCGGCAGACGCCGTCTGTTGGCCCGAAACCACCCTCGCCAGCTCCCCGATGGCATGGCCGAAGGTGCGCATCTCGTTGAGATGGCGGGTGCCGACCAGCGTTGCCTCGGATGCATCCAGCGCCGTTCGCTGTTGCCGGATTCGCTGCAAGACGGCCGCATGGAAATCCGCGAGCTGTGACAGTGCCACGTCTGCAGTCATTCCCCTGGAATGACTGGCGGCTTGAAGCTCCGCCCCGAAAGCCTGTACCCACCCGTCAGCCAGGCAGCGCAGTGCAAAACCTTCGTTCGATGCCGCCTTCAGCAGCGCATGCGCTGCTTCAAGCCGTATCCAGCGTGTGGAGGGTGTGGCCACTGCCAGCAGCCCGTGGCCTACCGCTTCGTCGCCGCCCCCAGCAGAGCTCGCACCACCCGGGCGGCGCAGGCCGAACACAGCCTGACCCGCATCGATCCGGCACACGTGCGCGCGCGCACCCGAGGGCTGCCCATCGCTGACAGGAACGGCGAAAATGTCCACGCTGCCGCTGCCGACAATCCACGCAGCGCTTTCGTGGTTGAGCAAGGTGGGTGCGGTGGCAAAGACTTCCAGCAGTTCGGCGGAGCGCAACAGCGCGCTGAAGCCTGCATCAAAAGCGGTTTGCTCCTCTGCGTTCAGCCGGTGGGGGAAGCGTGGTGTCATGCCGACATCCTCCCGACCAGTTTGGCGTAGGCGCCACCCAGCTCGCTCAGCGTCTCGTGGGTGCCGCGCTCGACCACCTTGCCGCGATCCATCACGATGATCTCATCGCAGTCGCGCACACTGGACAGACGGTGCGCCACCACCAGGCAGGTGCAGCCGCGCTTGCGGAGATGGTCAAGAATCTGCTTTTCCGTGATTGGATCCAGCGCGGAGGTGGCCTCATCCAGCACCAGGATCCGGGGGTTGCCTGTCAGCGCCCTCGCCAGCTCCAGTCGCTGCGCCTGGCCGCCGGAAAAATTAACGCCACCCTCACCTACTGCCGAGTCGTAGCCACCCTGGCGCGACGCAATCACGTCGTGGATCAGCGCATCGTGCGCAGCCCGCACCATGTCGGACTCGGGTACAGCCGCATCCCACAGCGTCAGGTTGTCACGTACGGTGCCCTGGAACAGGTATACCTCCTGGTCCACACCCGCCAGGGTGGCATTGAGCGTGATGGGAGCAATAGATTCACGTGCCAGGCCATCGATACGGACCTCGCCCGACCAGGGTTTGTTCAGACCCATCACCAGACGGGCAATGGTTGATTTGCCACTGCCCGATTCACCGACCAGCGCCACACGTTGACCGGGCGCCAGCTTCAGGCTGAAATCCTCGATCAGCGGAGGGTCGAGGCGGCTGTAGCCAAAACTGAGGCGGTCAATCTCAAGGAAGCCTTCGAGCTTTCCCGGGGGGCTGTCCGCAGCCACCGTTGCCCTGAATCGCTCGTCTACGGGGTACCGGAGCACATCGTCCAGCCGCGTCAGGTCGCCCGAGGCCTCCTGGAACTTGGTGGCCAGCCCCATCAGGTTGTTGACCGGCCCGGCGAACGAGCCCATCAGGCTTTGAAACGCCACCAGCATACCCACGGTCATGCCGCCCTCCATCACAAGCCAGCCCCCCAGCCCCAGAATGGAAGCGGTCGTCAACGCGCTGAGCAACACTGGCACGCAGGACAACATCCGCGAGTAAAGCTCCAGCTGCTGGCCACTGTTGCCCGCCTTGGCCCGCAGCCCTGCCCAACGCGCAAAGAAATCGATTTCCCCGCCTGTAGCCTTGATGGTTTCTATGGTCTGAATGCCCCCCATGGTGGCAGCCATGAGCTTGCCGCGCTCCTGCTGTACGCGCATGTTGCCGTCGATGCGCCTGCGTGCCACGTATCTCAACGCAGCCATGTTGAGCCCTGTGAGCAGGACGCCAATCAGCGTCAGCAACCAGTCGTAGGTGAGCATGATCAGCACGTAGAACACGGCAGTGACGACCCCCACCGCGTTGGTCGCCAGCTCGCCTGAAAGCAGATGGGCCACGCGGTCGTTCGAGCCCACCCGCTGCGAGATGTCGCCCGCATGGCGCTGGTTGAAAAACTCAATGGGCAATCGCAGTACGTGCCAGAAAAACGTGGCGGAGCCCGTCAGGGCCAGCCGCAGTTCGAGCCGCAGCAGGTAGTGCTGCTGAAGCCAGGTCAGCCCCATTCGCAGCAGCGCCGTGATCCCCATGCCCAGCAGCAGCGGCTTGACCCAACCTTCCAGCTGGCCGATCAGGTAGCTGTCCACGAAAACCTGCGTGAACACGGGTATCACCAGGCCGGGGATCACCAGTGCCAGACTGGCCAGCGTGACGAACAGCAGCACGCTTCGGGAGCCATCGAGACGGGGCTTGAGGGCCTGGAAGGTGCTTCGGCGCTCCCCCCCCTTCTTGAAGTCCGGCCCCGGGGCAATGAGCAGCGTGACACCGGTGTAGGCGCGGTCAAACTCGTCAAACGTCGCCTTGCGTGGACCGGACGCGGGGTCGTTGAGCCACACGCCATCGTCGACGAAACCTTCAACCACTAGGAAATGGTTGAAGTTCCAGAAGACAATCGCCGGAAAGGCCTGCGTCCGCAGCGCCTCCACTTCAAGCCGCGCGCCGGATGCGGTCATGCCGAAGGTCCGTGCAGCTCTCACCACATTGCTGGCCTTGCTGCCATCGCGGGAGACACCGCAGGCCACCCGCAACTGTTCGAGCGGCAGGTGCAGGCCGTGATAGCCCAGCACGATGGCCAATGCCGCTGCCCCACACTCGACCGCCTCCATCTGCAGCACCGTCGGTGTCCGAGCGCGCACGCCGGCCTTCTGTGTGATTCCGGGGCTTGGCATGTTCAGGCCTGTGCGGTTATCCACACTACAGGCCAATGGTTTCGCGGATCAGCGGGATGACGAGACTGATGGGGCGCTTTTCCTCCACCACAAAGCCACCGGTGGCGATCATTCCGCTGGACACTTCCACATCGGAGCCGGCGCTGGAAGACCAGCGATAGCCGCTGCGGGTTCTTTCATCCTTGACCAGTTGGACCGTCACTGCGATGGGTGGACCGTTTTTGGATAACTGCCGAACCAAAACGGGGTTGTCAATCAGTGCCAGCATCCCCGCCTCGGTAGACGGAAACTGCGATACCTGCGTCACCTTGCTGACCAGGAATCCGAACCGCTCCTTCTTGGCCGTCGCTGGCGATATCTGTCCGGTCATGCCCGGCCTGACCAGCTGGGCACTGGTGTTGGGCGGCAGGTAGATCACCGCCTCTAGTTCCTGGTCGTTAATTTCCACGCTGAACAATGTCTGACTAGCCTTGACCATGTCGCCGCGCATGGCCAGTATCTCGACAACAACACCGTCGTGGGTGCTTGTAACCTCGGATGCAATCCGGCTCTTGAGTACGAGGTCTGCCAGCACATCCTGTGCATTCTTCAGCCGGCTGGCCACATCCCGCTGCCGGTCTTGATTCTGCGTGGTAGTCTGTAACCGCTCGACCGTCAGCTTCTGGAGCGTATTGCGGGCTGAATTGATGTCATTTTGCGCAGCGTAGATCTGCTGCTTGACTTCCTCATGCCGCTGCCTGGTGATCAGGCCATCGCGTACCAGTTCGATCTGCGACTGTTCGATCGCCCGCAGCGATTTAAGCTGCGCTTCCCGCCCTTCAATCAATTTTTGTTGCGCTTCCTGTTGCTGCCGTAATGCAACGCTCTGCGCCGGAGCCAGCGAAGCCAAGCCCGCGTTGGCGTCATTCTGCTCGGCCTGCAGCCGGGCCACCACGGCTTGCTGGGCCGCCAGCTGCTGTACCAGTGTCGGTTGAGCCAATTGGGCCAACACCTGCCCCCTCTGAATTCTCTGGCCGATTTTCAGGTCGGCAATGTCGGTCACCACGCCGCTGCCTTCGGAGACGATGTTGAACGTACCGCCTTTGCGGATCAGTATGCCTTCGCCAGTGACCATGGTGGGCAGACGGCCGAACACACTCCACACCAGGGCAACCGCAATCGCAAGGCCCGCTGCCCCCAGCGCTATCCACGAGTAGGGCTGCGTCACCTTCACGAGCTGGTTGAGCTGCTCAGGCGACGACAACGTCTGCATCGCCGCCTCGCGAAACATCGGATGCGGAATTCTGGCCTCGTTGCCAGCGCTATGTTTGGTTTCTTGAGTCATGGTGCCTGCAATTCCCTTGCGGTGGGCAGTGTGATCAGCCTGCCAAGGGCAAGTACCTGTTCGTCGGCGTTGGCATCAAGGAGCAAACCGGCCTCGAAGCGGAAGTTCACGATCGCCTGCGCGAGTCGCTTGCTCGCGGCCACCGCAGCCAGTCGCTCCTGAGTGAGCTGCTCCTCCGCTGCCAGCAGCTCGAAAGCCGTGACCAGCCCAGCGCTATAGCGCCGGCGCTCGTTCTCGCTGACGCGCTGCTGGATGTCGACCTGGTTCAGGGCTAGGTTGCGCTGCGCCACCAGTTCACCCAGTCGCCCGAGCTGCAGCAACACGTTCCGCTGCAGGGAACTCTGCAACGCTGAATACTCGACGTTGGCAAGTTCTAGGGCTGCCAGGCGCTGTGCCACTTCGCCCTGCTTAGCCAGCCTAGACACTGGAAACGCATAGTTCAGACTGATAGACGCATTGGGCCCCGGACTGGCACGGAGTGCGGACAGTGGCGATGCAGCGGAGCGGTTCTCACCCAAACCCGAATAGCCCAGGCTGAGCTTTAGGTCGAGCTGTGCAGAGTTATCGCTCTCCGCAGCATCGAGCAGTGTTTGTGCGGACAGCTGGCGCCGCTGCGAGGCCAGCACATCAGCACGCCCCGCACTGGCGGTGGCCAATGCGCTGTCGGCTACACCCGGGCCCAGAAGCTGGTTGACAGAGGCTTGCGGAACATCTGGAAAGTCATCAAGAGGCGGTGCGAGTGCCCCATCCGCTCGACGCAAGCCCATGGCCTGGAGCAGGTCGGTCGACGCTTGGTTGAGGGCCTGCTCTTGATTGATGACACCCAGCCTGTCGCGCGACACGCGTGCCTCGTACTTCAGCACGTCAGCCGCCGGAATTTCATCAGCCCGTGCCAACCGGCGAGCGTTCACCAGCAATTGCTGAGATCGTTCAAGTGACTCACGTTGCACGGCCAGTGACCGCTGCGTGGAAACATACTCCCAATAGCTAGAGACGGTACGAGCGACTGATGTGGCGATGTCATGGCGGTACGACAGTTGCGCCGCCTCCAGCAGCAGCTGCGCCGATCTTTCTGGCGCTGTGGTCACTGTCGTACCCGAACCGCGCAGCAAGGGAAACAGGATATTGAGCGTCGCGTCGCTGCGCATCGGTGCAGTCGGGTTAGTCGAGTTGTCGACAGTCCTGGAGATGGAGAGGGTGGGATTGAGTGATACCCCAGATCGCAATTTGCGCGTTGCCCCCACTGCATAACTGTTGCCCAGCGTACTGATGCTGGAGCCCACCTGAGACTGCTGGGCAGCTAGGACGGGCGTGTTCTGAAGCGTCCGACCAAGACCTGCGTTGAGTGTGGTGTCAAAGGCGGCTGCCGCGGAGGTCACGGCTGCCACCCCTGAGGCTACTCGCTGCTTGCCAGCCGCAATAGTAGGCTCGTTGACGACAGTGATTCGAACGGCGTCGATTAAATTACCGGTAAAGGGCTGCGCGTGGCTGACCTTAGCCTGTCCCGCACAGGCTAGCACGCAGAACGTGGCCGATAACGATATCCGGGAGGTCAGGCTGGCACCCTCTGAAGGCGAACCAACAGCGCCCTGTAGCCCCTGACGATCAAAGGCGAGCGGGCGATGAACCGGAAAGCCGCAGGATTTACTTGGTTCAGCGAGCAGATCATTAACATTCGACGCCCCGGTGCGACACTGTTGAACACTCGCTGCTTAAAGGTAAAAACTGAACTCCAAGCCGCCCGCGCACTTACTAACAATTCGAACTTTTATCCTGGAATTTCAAACTTATTGTATAGACCTTTGCTCTTGCTGCAAGTGCTACAGGGCCCCGACGAATCAAATCGGCTAGTGGCTGCTCACCCCGCCGTCGATGCTGCCCGAGAGAGTCGAGAGCACCGCACACCACTTTTCACCATATCCACGGGTAAGTCCATGCGGGTTCAACCGGAATCACGTGCCTCTGGTTGGCGGCTGGAGTCCGACGACAACAAGCCGCGCGCTGCCCGCCTGAGGCCCCGGCCTGCCGGCACACTCGGCTTCTTCACCACCTGTACCGCAGCCCATCCTAACGTCACTGGATCGCGATGCGAACCATGGGTGCCGGAGCGGCGTTTGGCTTCGTGCGACCAAACAAGGATCGTGAGATTGTCACCACTTCAGACGCGATCCGCGACGACAGCGTTGTCGACGGCGGCTTGGCTTGCGCACCGGCGGGCAGCCATGTCCTCTTTGCCGGCGCTGCTGGAGACGTCTTCCGGGTCGACGCCCAGTAAAGGCGCGACGCTATGGGTACACGGTCGGCGGAACCCTAACCCCCGGCAGCAGCACCATCACGCCATTGGCGCCGGCCGAGTGTCAGCAGACACTATGGTGACGGACCAAGCCCAAAAATGTATCTCATGGAACCTTTGCCGCTCAGTGGTTGCCAAGTCAGTGTGGATTCAATATAAGCGGTTGTCAGCTACCTGACAACCCTGACTCAACACAACACAAGGAGTTTCCGCGATGTCGAAATCCTCCATGGGGATAACCCAGGAACAATTACAGGAGTGCCTCGAACGGGTGGACATGAAAATGTTCATAGAGGACCCCACTCAGGCACTGATCAACGCAGGGGCAACTTTGAAAGAAGGCACCTGCTTCCAATTTGTAGACACCGCAGAAGAAGCAAATAGGCTACCGGAGAACGTATTTCCGTTGCTGCGTACCCAGCGGCTGGCGGATGGGTTGTCCGACGATGATCTGGATCAGGTTTCAGGGGGACATCAGGGACAGGGAGAACACATCAAGCGAAATGGCCGGTGGTACTGCACCTTCCTTGAACGGTATTTCTGATTCTCACCAAAGTACCAAAAATCGAAATACGGAGGCCAAACTAACAAATGGACCGGCCCAATACCGGTCTCACCCCGATGTCGACTTCTGGCCCGACAGCTGTCATCGAGACGAAACGGGATTTCACGAGTTTGAACCGCGCGCGTCAGAGCCGACAGTGACTATCGCTTGCCAAAGCGCTGACGGCTGGCTGGAATGCAGCGTTTATGGTCTTTCGCCAAAGGCCGCTAAAGGGAAGTTAATTGTTGATCGTTCGATCGCCGAGCAAGCGTCGTTGATATTGGGTAGCAATTAGTCACTTGATGAAGCTGACGGTCAGCAGCTTCCGGGCGAAGCACCATGGAAAGCGCAATCCCGCGCACGCCGGCTATCTACCGAATCCTAACTCGGCACTGTCAGCAGGCTCACGCATTGGACGACTCCTAAGCAACACCTTCAGCCATGCGCCGGAGACTTGGCAGCGCCAATACTGGTCCAACCGCGTGAGAGGCAGCGCACGTTGGAACACGTTTGCCATTCTTACTCCTTGTCTCGGCGAGGAGCCAACCGAGAGTTGCCCACCGATTGCACCGCAGCGGGTACCGCGCTCGGCGGCGAAGCGCGGGTCAGTTCCCCCGCAGTGTTCAGGCAGACCAGGCAAACGGCGCGAAATGCCCGTTGCGCGTGCCACTGGTGTCTTTCCAGTCCATACCGAACACGTTGAACACACTGCGGGTCGCCTTGGCCAGGGACAGTCGGCTGTTCACCGGATGCGCCGTGTTGTCCACCGCCAACGCGATGTTGGCGTCCCCTGCACTGGCCACACCTTCCAACGCTTGGTCCAGCAGATCGCCGGCCTTGACGCTGCGCGACAAGCCCTTAATTTCAAACTGTACCGGCCGGCGCTCGACACCTGCCAACTTGCCGACCAGCGGCCCAAGCGCAGCCATTGGTCCACCTGCCGACCCGGTGGCGATTGCCGTGATGGCATCGACCTGCTTGTCGTTGGCGCGCTCATCAATGATCAACCCGACGGTGATGTTTCCCGCTGCCATAGGGCCGGGAGAATGCAGACTGACGACAAACGCCAGGCCGTCGAGCGCGACGCCATCTTTTTCACCCTTGTCGATACGCATAGCAATAGCTGCCTTGCAATCGCCCTGGCTCGGGGAGGCGCTGAGGTTCGACGTGATGCATGGGCACAGAAACTCACAATTGCAAGTCTCCATGTACTCGCCCTTGATTTTCCAATCGCTTTTGGTCATGGTTTTCTCCTGATGTGCGCACAGGCCCAGCAGTCGAGACCAGGGCGGTCTCGACTGCCGCGCTTGCCGACGCCATACTAGACCCTGCGACAGGTAAATGCAACCGACTCCGGGCGGAAGCCTCCGTACCGAGGCGTCTTCGAGAGTTCCGTTTAGGCCTATCAGGAGGTCAGTCAATGCAACAGGAAACAGCGGGCGCGGCGCAGGCAAAGGCTCTGTCCACATTCGGACAGCTTGCAAGGCAGCACCGGGTCTCGGTTTGGGGCTTGTTGGTGCTGGTTTTGATGGGCTGGGCGTTCCTCGCCTGGACGGTCCTCGACATGGGGCACCCATTGGTGCAATTGATGATGCCCATGTCCGCGAGTTGGGGCGTGGCCAGTACCACAGCAATCCTAGTGATGTGGGCCATCATGATGGCAGCGATGATGTTGCCCTCGGCCCTGCCGATGCTGCTGCAGTTTGTCGACCTGTCGCGGCGCAAGGGCGAGGCGGCGCGCGGCCGGGCATTCGTGGGTGCCTACCTGCTGGTGTGGCTGGTGTTCAGCATGGCGGCAACCGCGCTGCAATGGGGTCTGCAGGCCGCTGGCTGGACTGACCCGATGGCCGCCAGTCGCTCGGCGTGGCTTACCGCAGCACTTCTGCTGCTAGCAGGCGTCTACCAGTTCTCGCCCCTCAAGCAGGCCTGCCTTGCGCATTGCCGCACGCCCATCGGATTCTTACTCGGCGAATGGCGCCCAGGCGCGCGGGGCGCGCTTGTCATGGGGCTACGCCACGGGTTGTTTTGCCTCGGCTGCTGCTGGGCATTGATGACCCTGCTGTTCGTCGGTGGCGTCATGAACTTGATCTGGGTCGCGGCGCTGGCGATTGTCGTCGCGCTGGAGAAACTGCTGCCGCGCGGCGCGAGGCTGGCCGCAGTGATGGGCTTGGTCCTGATCGGCGCTGGCGTATTCAGGCTGCTGGCGCTGCAGCGTTGACTAGCCACGCAACGCCTTTCCACAAAATGCGCCGTACCAAAGCGTCACTGATAGATCGTCGCACCAAAAACATCCGTGCCGTGCAATTGCTACTGGGACACACCAGGCTGGAAAGCACCGTGCGGTATCTTGGCGTAGAAGTCGAGCATGGCTTAGAGCTTTCTGAACAAACGAAATCTGAACGAATCGACCAGACCGGCAACCAACGCAAGATTTTGCTTCGAGCTACCGGTCACACGCCAATGTCTGCATCTGTCTACGAGAGCGGCTGTCGACGAAAAAGCGGATGTTCGCTATCGCTTTCCGAGTGCGCTGGTGGCCGGCTGGAATACAGCGATTGCCGGTGTTGACGAACCATTGCTTTAGGCAGGCGCAATGACATCCTGACTGAAAACTTGATTAGGCTCATCACTCGCCTCCCACCGAAGCCATGAAAAATGTCATGAGTTTTGGGACCAGCCATGGGAAAACAACAAAAACCACAATACAGGCGGCTGGGTAGGCGATTGAAAGTCGTCTTGCCCATTCTGTCCATCCGCCATGCAATGCCCATCCACTGAAAAACATGACAGCGGATACACCCGCAACAGACGTCAGAAAACATCCGACGAGCCCTACACCAATCACTGCGCGAGTGCTTTTAGAAAAGTACATCTCGTCAGATTACTTCAATTCAGGAATATCAAGAATCTTCTGACGATCACGGCCTGTGTAGGTAGGCTTGGGACCAATAGTTTCATAAGGAAGTCCCTGCCGATTCACCCAAAGGGTTGCAAATCCGAACCAGGTTGCACCCAGCGCATCCCAGCCGTTGCTGGAAACGAAGAGTATTTCTTCTTTTTCAAACGGCATGAATTTTTGAACCAAGCCGTAACTTTCTGGTGATTTTTTAAACAGCCTGATGGAGTCAACAGAGATGATGTGATCGAGCAGATCTTTCATGCCTGCATTGGTCACCGCCGACTCCAGCATTTCCGGGCTGCCGTTGGAAAGGATAGCGGTTGTCAGGCCTTTGTGTCGGAGTTTTTGGAGGACTGCCAGATTTTCAGGGAACGTCTTCAAGTGGGCGTACTGAAGCATCAAGTCCTCCACTTCGCTGCCTCCACGGTCTAGCTTCAAACGGTCCAGCGTGTAGTCCAGCGCACGTCTGGTGATCTCCCAAAATGGCAGGTAGTACTTGCTGCCTTCGGCCTGGTGTGGGTCTGATTGCGTGATCAGGCGCGTGTACTCAATTTGTTTATCACGCCAAATCAATGAAATCGCAGCGCCCTGCCCAGGGTAAAGCTGATCCGCCAATGTCTGTATCGAATAAACGTCAAACAAAGTGCCATAGGCATCAAACACCACTGCTTTGATATTCATGATCTGGGTTGCGGTGGGGGGCTAGCGAATGGTTTTGGCATCTTGCCCGAACAAGATGTCTCGGGATTTTTCATCGACCGTCGGCACGGTGTTGATAGCCTTGGCCAGCGCATAAGCTTTCACAGTCGCTGACCTGCGGCTAATCGTCTCCAGCCATTGTTTCAAGGCAGGGAAGTTGTTGATGTCCTGTCGCTGCCGCTCATGAGGAACGACCCAGGGATAGGCTGCAATGTCGGCAATGGAGTAATCACCGCAGATGAATGCACGACCATCCGACAAATGTTTGTTCAGCACGCCATAGAGCCTCGCCGTCTCGCTGACATAGCGGTCCATGGCGTAAGGTAGTTTCTCAGGCGCGTACTGAACAAAATGATGGTTTTGTCCAGCCATTGGGCCCAGGCTGCCCATTTGCCAAAAAAGCCACTGAAGGCATTCGTTTCTGCCGCGCAGGTCCTGGGGAATGAACTGTCTGGTTTTATCGGCCAGATACAGCAAAATTGCACCGGATTCAAATACGGCAATGGGCGCACCACCTTCATGCGGTGCATGGTCAACGATGGCAGGAATCCGGTTGTTTGGCGCAATCTTCAAGAACTCGGGAGTGAACTGCTCCCCCTTGCTGATGTTGACAGGCTTGATGCAGTATTCAAGCCCGGACTCTTCCAGGAACATCGTGATTTTGTGACCATTGGGCGTGGTCCAGTAGTACAGGTCAATCACTTATCAGGCATCCGCTTTGATCAAGCGCTCATTCGAGGGGAAAAGCATCTTGCGAGCATCTTCATCCACCTCGGACTTGAACGTGAATTTTGTCTTTAGTGCCTCGGCACGCTGTGCGGCGGGGCGCGCATTGATGTCGTCCAGCAGGCGCTTCACATGGGGCAGTTTCTCCCAGGCGTCGGCACCCAAAACGAAAGGCGCTACCCGGGCCCAGCCCCAAATAGACATATCGACCACCGTATATTCGCTACCCATCATGAAAGGCTGTGTCGCTAGGCGATCATTGATGATGTGCCAATGACGCCACGCTTCAAAGTCATAGCGGTTGACGGCATATTCTTTGGGTTCAGGGGCGAAATGTTTGAAGTGGACCGCCTGGCCGCAGTACGGGCCAATGCCTGTGGCAACAAACATCAGCCACGAATACATTTCTGCCTTGTTCTCTGGAGTGTTGAGCGGTACAAATTTGCCAGTCTTCTCAGCCAGATAAATCAGCATGGCATTGCTGTCAAAGACACGAATGTCGCCGTCTACCATCGCCGGTGTTTTGGCATTGGGGTTGATGGCCTTGAAAGCCTCTGAGTGCTGCTCGCCCTTGCGCGTATCGACCGGAATGAGTTCATAGGGCTCACCAGTTTCTTCCAGATACAACGCAATCTTCAATGGGTTGGGCGAAGGATGAAAATAAAACTTGATCATGACTGATGCCTTTGTTTATGCGTGTGGATGAAAAGAAATCTAAATGAATGCCAGCCAAATACCGAGCGGCAGAAACGCCAGGCTCAACACATGTCCGACGATGACAGTTGACGCTACCTTGTTGGGTTCCACCTGAAATTTGTCAGCGAGCATGAAATTGAAGACAGCGGGTGGCAAACATGCAAACAAAATTAAAGCTCCGCGCTCCAGACCTTGCAGGGGAATGAGCCAAAGGACCATAAAGACAGCCACAAGTCTGACTATCAAAATCAGGACGCTTGACTGAACTCCCACACGAGCATCTGCAATTTGGCTGCTGGCAAGCCTTGCGCCGAGGGACATCAACATCATTGGAACCAACACACTCCCAATCATGGTGCAGGAGGTCTGAACCCACTCGGGTAGCTCCAACCGCAATTGAGAGCTGGCCACACCCATCACAGTCGCCCAGACCAGTGGGTTGGCATAAACCATGCGCCAGTCAACTTTTCCGCTCATCACACCAGCGCCCAGCGTGAAATGCAGGATATTGGATATCACCAACAAAACCACAGCTGTTGCCACGCCTTCTGCTCCATAGGCCAGGGCAATCAAGGGGATGCCAATCGGGCCAACATTGGTGAACATGGCACAGGGCAAAAAAGCTTGCTGGGTAGCGCCTGAAAATTTCGCCAACGGCCAAGCGATTAATCCGCTCAGAAAAATCAACACGATCGACGCCCCAGTAAATGACAGGGCAGAAATCGGGTCAAACGATTTGGCAGACAGAGAGATAAAGATCAACACGGGCAATGCCACGTCTACGACCAGTTTGTTGGCTCCCCCCAGGTCCGGTTTGACACGTCGGCTGTACGCAAAGCCAACCAGCACCAAGGCGAAGATGGGGAGCGTGATGGAGGCAATTTTCGAAAACACAGATCCTGACTGGGTGAAAACGACACTCTATGCCTAGCATTGTCTTGTACTGCATGCAACAATACGTACATATAAATTTGCAATTCGTACAAATGAATGCTCCTCGCTTGGATCGACTCACCGCACTACTAGGAGGACTTGGCCCCAAAGTGACGCGGACCTCAAAGGCAGAGGGCTTTTCGCTTCACATCATCCAGACCGGAATTTTTGAACTTTCTTCACAGAGCATTTCAGCCCCTCACCTGGACGCGCTGTCGCTGTTGGTTTGCCCTGCGCAGTACTCGCTCCAAGACATCATCCAAGCCGATCAGCAATGCTTCATGAGTTTTAACGTTGTGTTTGATGGTCCCATGGGGCCCAGCTTCCTAGCTGAGATGACTGAGCCGATCTCAATTGGTATGAAGGACGCTGATCCATCGCTCGTGCAAGTCATGACGCTGATTGCCAATGAAATGCTGACCAGTCGTTGTGGACAACCGCTTTTTATCAATCGGGCAGGCGATATTTTGCTGATCAGTTTGATGCGGCACCTGACATCTCGACCGCAGCAAGGCACAGGGCTGTTTCATGCCTTGTCGGACCCGCGAATTGCCAGAAGTTTGGTGGCCATGCACTCCAAACCCGCCCACCCATGGACCCTGGAAATTCTGGCCGATTTGGCAGGCATGTCGCGGACATCTTTTGCAAACTCCTTTAAGGAAGTGATGCAGGTCTCACCTGGGAAATATTTAGAGAATTTGCGACTGGCGATTGCACGCCAACTGGTGCAGACCGGTATCGGGCTGAAACAAATTGCAGCGCGAACGGGCTATGCCAGCCCGTCTACGCTGTCCAGGGCTCTAGGGCGCAGCGTTTGAGTGGCATGGTATCCATAAACAGACGTATGCATAACTCTGCTTACAGGCCATGAGCCGAAAGCCATTGTTGAGACGCTGCAGACATTGACGCGCCTGGAGGCCTCCATCGCTGCGGTTCCCGCGCCAAGCACTAGGAAGTCCTAGTGTTCGCTCATGCGCTTGCCGCGAAATAGCTGCGGATCAGCCACAGCAGCCTTTGGACCCCGTCGCCTGCACTGGAGGGCACGGGATAGTCGCGTAGGAGCAATAGACGCAGCAGTCGCCAGCCTTGGGTTTGAGCACCGTGCCGCAACCCTTGCAGTCGTAAAACCACTGGCAGGTGTCGGTGGGCATCGTCTCGTCCTTTGAGTGGCCGCACTCGGGGCAGGTAATCGTGGAGGCGAGCTCGGGCTCGGCGATCACTTCGCGGCCTTCAGCGGCGAAGAGGGAAAACCCGCGTCGGCAGTGGCCTTCGACAACACTGCAAGGTCCGTCTTCGCGTCGTCGTAGACGACCGTGGTCTGCCGCTTGGCCAAGTCGCTGTTGATCGACATGACACCCGGTACCTTCGTGAGCGCAGCCTTGATGGTCACAGGGCAGGATGCGCAGCTCATGGTTGGAACAGACAACGTCGCCGTCTGGGGCGCGGCGAAGGCTTGACCGGTTAGAAACGCGAGGATCAGGAAGGCAGATTTCATTGGGTTGTCCTTAGTAAAACAAGGGGGCGGCCATTGGGAAGCCGAGAACGAGGACGAGCAGCGCGGCGACCGCCAGGAAGATCGCTTTTTGCACGCGTTTGGCCGAGGGCGCTGCGCACGCACGGCCGTCGACGCAGTCAGGAGCGCGCCAGATTTTTCGCCAGGCCAAGAACAGAGCTCCCGCAGCGGCAGCGAGAAAAAATGGCTGATAGGGCTCGAAGGCGGAGAGCTGGCCGATCCACGCGCCTGAGATGCCGAGCAGGACGAGCGCCAGCGGCGCGACGCAGCAGGCAGAGGCCAGCAAAGCTGCGGCGGCGGCTGCGCCCAGCGCTAGCGAACTCGCGCGCGGGGCGGATTCAGTGTGAGGCGTCTCAATATTCATGGCCCGAGCGTAAGGCCGTAGAGGACTACGGAGTCAAGCCCCTCCGTGAAAAATGGCTTTGCTGGGTCTCTAAGCTCAGCCAGGGGCGTGAAACGCCGCAATCAGAGGACAGGACACCTTCCCGCGCCCGACGTGGCACGCCTGGACCAGGCCGGACAGGGCTGCCTCCATCCGGGAGAGCTCCGCGAGCTTGCGGCGAATATCAGCAAGCTTTGATTCCGCCAAGGAGCTGGCCTCCTTGCAGTGCGCGCCGTCTTCGAGCTGCAGAAGCTCGGCGACTTCGTCAAGGCTAAACCCGAGGCTCTGCGCGGACTTTACAAAACGGAGGCGCTCGACGTCCGTTGCGCCATAGCGACGTATGGATCCAGATGGCTTAGGCGGCTCTTGCACCATACCCCTGCGCTGGTAAAACCTAATAGTTTCCACGCCAACGCCGGCAAATGCTGCAAGCTCGCCGATGGTGAAGCTATTTATATTTCGTTTCACGAAAATCTCCGTAGCTGACTACGGGGATATTGTCTCCCAATGACCGTCAACTCGACACTCAAAACGTGTTCAGACCTTCCCTAATGTGAAGCTGTAGAGCTCCGTTTTAATGAGAAAAGAGCACTGACGCTAAGGTGTTCACGAGACTGTCGCATAAGAAGATAGACAGCTGGAATCACAAACATGGACAGCAACGGAGCAGTGATCATCCCGCCGACCATGGGCGCAGCGATCCGTTGCATCACTTCAGAGCCGGTACCGCTCCCCCACATGATCGGGAACAACCCCCCCAAAATAACCGCGATGGTCATGGCCTTCGGGCGCACACGCAACACAGCGCCTTCGCGAATAGCCTCCAGCAGATCTGACGTACCGGCTTTTCCCTGGTTAAGCTTTTCATCCCACGCTGTTTTCAGGTACAGCAGCATGATCACTCCGAACTCAGCGGATACGCCAGCCAAGGCAATAAACCCAACCGCACCGGCTACAGACAGGTTGTAGCTGAGCAGGTACAGCAGCCAAATGCCCCCCACGAGAGCGAACGGCAGAGTTGCCATGATCAGCAAGGCCTCGTCAAAGCGCTTGAAGGTCAGATACAGCAGGACAAAGATGATGAGTAGCGTAAAAGGCACCACCACCTTGAGCTTGGCGGTCGCACGCTCCAAAAACTCAAACTGTCCAGACCAGGAAACAGAGTAACCGGGCGGAAGCTTCACCTGATCATTGACAGCTTTTTGCATGTCTTGTACTGCTGATCGTAAATCGCGTCCACGGATGTCAACATACACCCAGCCGGACAGGCGAGCGTTTTCGCTGCGCAGCATCGGCGGGCCATCAGTGATGCGCACATCAGCCACGTCAGACAAAACCAACCGCTGCCCACGTTCAGTAACGAAAGGAAGGCTTTGCAGCTTCTCAATCGAATCCCGCAGCTCACGGGGATAGCGCATATTGATGGGAAAGCGCTGCAGGCCTTCCACAGTCTCGCCGATGTTCTCGCCACCGACTGCCGTGCTGATGATCGACTGCACATCGGCAATGTTCAGCCCAAAGCTGGCTGCCGCATCCCGGCGGATGTTGACGTCGACGTAACGCCCCCCCGTCAAACGCTCGGCCAATGCGCTGCTGACGCCTGGCACGTCTTTCAGTGCCTTTTCAATCTCGCCAGTGAGCCGATCAATGGTGACCAGGTCAGTGCCGGCCACCTTGACGCCAACCGGACTTTTAATGCCAGTGGCCAGCATATCAATGCGGTTTCGGATGGGTGGTACCCAAATGTTGGCCAAGCCAGGAACCTTGACGATCCGGTCAAGTTCTTCGACCAACTTATCCTGCGTCATCCCTGCTCGCCATTGATCGCGTGGCTTGAACTGAATGGTGGTTTCGAACATCTCCATGGGGGCGGGATCGGTGGCGGTTTCTGCGCGGCCAGCCTTGCCATAGACACTGGCCACCTCGGGCACTGTCTTGATCAGTCGGTCGGTTTGCTGCAACAGTTCACTGGCTTTGCCAGCCGACAGCCCTGGCAGTGCAGAGGGCATGTACAGCAAGTCCCCTTCGTCCAGTCGTGGCATGAATTCTCCGCCGATGTGCTGTAGCGGCCACATACTGATAGCCAAAACCGCGCCAGCGGCGACTAACGTCAGTTTTGGAGCACGCAGTACAACTTCCAGCATGGGCCGATAGATCGCGATCAGCAGCCGGTTCAAGGGATTGGACTTTTCGTCCGGTATCCGACCCCGGATCAGGTAACCCATCAGGACCGGAATCAGAGTGACCGACAGCCCAGCGGCTGCAGCCATGGCGTAGGTTTTCGTGAATGCCAGCGGGGAGAACAGACGTCCTTCCTGTGCCTCCAGCGTGAAGACCGGGATAAACGACAAAGTGATGATGAGCAGTGAGAAGAACAAGGCGGGTCCGACTTCGGCCGCAGCGTCACCGATGACGCGCCACCGCGCTTCGCCCTCCAGCTTTTCGGTTGGATGGTCGTGGGCCCAATGCTCCAGATGCTTGTGGGCGTTCTCGATCATGACGACTGCGGCATCCACCATGGCGCCGATGGCGATCGCGATGCCGCCCAGCGACATGATGTTGGCATTGACGCCTTGGTAATGCATGACGATGAAGGCCGCCAGGATGCCCAAAGGCAGGGAGATGATCGCCACAAAAGCCGAACGGAGGTGGAACAGGAAGATGAAGCACACCACGGCGACCACCAAAAACTCCTCCAGTAGCTTGAATGTCAGGTTATCCACGGCGCGGTTGATGAGGCCGGATCGGTCGTATACCGGCACAATTTCCACGCCCTGCGGCAGGCTGGACTGCAACGAGGCCAGCTTGGCCTTGACAGCGGCAATGGTTTCCAGTGCATTTTTTCCTGAGCGCATCACAATCACGCCGCCGGTGGCTTCTCCTTCTCCGTCAAGCTCTCCAATACCTCGGCGCATTTCTGGCCCGATCTGTATTCGTGCGACATCTCCCAGCCTCACAGACACGCCCGCCGGCGTTGTCATCAGGGGGACCGCCCGAAAATCGTCCAGACTCTGAAGGTAGCCTGACGCCCGCACCATGTATTCAGCTTCTCCCAATTCAAGAACCGACCCGCCGGCTTCCTGGTTGGACTTCTGGATGGCCTCGACCACTTTGGAGTGGGGGATGGCATAGGCTGCCAGCTTGTCGGGGTTGAGCACCACCTGGTACTGCCGAACCATGCCTCCCACCGACGCCACCTCAGCGACGTTGGGGACGGTTTTGAGTTCGTACTTCAGGAACCAGTCCTGAAGCGCGCGGAGTTGCCCGGCGTCCTGGGTCCCGCTGCGGTCAATCAGGGCGTATTGGTAAATCCAGCCGACGCCGGTGGCGTCTGGCCCGAGTGACG
>CALSAU010000003.1:0-18506 GCA_943372985.1 Polaromonas sp. YR568
AGCCACGAAGGCACCCAAGGTACCGGAACGCCAGGCCTCGGGCTGATTCATGGCGAAGTCGTCAAGTTTGACCTTGCCGGGCGACTTCAGCCGGACGGCAGCCGCTTCAAGGTGCCGCAGATGGGCTGGAACCAGGTCTACCCTTGCGCGCCGACGCATGCGCTGTGGGCCGGCATACCCGATGGTGCCTACTTCTACTTTGTGCACAGTTTCTATGCGTTGCCGTCGGATGCGCACCACATCGCAGGCGTTGCCGACTACGGCGGACGGTTCGCCGCAGCCATTGCACGCGATAATATTTTTGCGACCCAGTTTCACCCGGAGAAAAGCGCAGACCACGGGCTGGCCCTGTACCGCAATTTTCTGCACTGGAACCCCTGAGCCGTGTGACGGCGGGTGTGCCGTACCGGATGCTTTTCGTTAACCCGATTCCTGAACCGTTTCCCTTTTTGTCCCGACCGCCACATGCTACTCATCCCCGCCATTGACCTGAAAGACGGTCACTGCGTTCGCCTCAAGCAGGGCGACATGGATCAATCCACCGTCTTCAGCGAGGACCCGGCAGCCATGGCGCGCAGCTGGGTTGACAAGGGGGCAAGGCGCCTGCATCTGGTGGATCTCAACGGCGCGTTCGCTGGCAAACCAAAGAACGAGCTGGCCATCAAGCAAATCCTGGCCGAAGTGGGCAGCGAGATTGATGTGCAGCTGGGTGGTGGTATCCGCGACCTGGACACGATTGAACGCTACCTCGATGCGGGCTTGCGTTACGTCATCATCGGCACGGCGGCGGTGAAGAACCCGGGGTTCCTGCAGGACGCCTGCACCGCGTTTGGCGGCCACATCATCGTTGGCCTTGATGCCAAGGACGGCAAGGTGGCCACCGACGGCTGGAGCAAGCTCACCGGCCACGAGGTCGTGGACTTGGGCAAGAAATTCCAGGATTACGGTGTTGAATCCATCATCTACACCGACATTGGCCGCGACGGCATGCTCAGCGGCATCAACATTGAAGCCACCGTCAAGCTGGCGCAGGCATTGACCATTCCCGTGATTGCCTCGGGCGGCCTGTCCAACATGGCCGACATTGAAGCCTTGTGTGCCGTCGAGGACGAAGGTGTGGAGGGTGTGATCTGTGGCCGTTCGATTTATAGCGGCGACCTGGATTTTGAAAAGGCTCAGGCGCGAGCCGATGAACTAAATGGATAACCCCCCGAAGCGGCCTTTGGCCGCCTCCCCCCAGGGGGCGCTATCAGTGGCCCGGCAAAGCCGGTTCCACGCTAGCCTTGGTTTGAAACCACCTCACGCGTCTGATTATTTTGCTGGCTAAACGAATCATCCCCTGTTTAGATGTCACCGGCGGCCGGGTGGTCAAGGGCGTCAATTTTGTTGAGTTGCGCGATGCCGGAGACCCGGTCGAGATCGCAGCGCGTTACAACGACCAGGGTGCCGACGAGCTGACCTTTCTGGACATCACCGCCACCAGCGATGGCCGCGACCTGATCCTGCACATCATCGAGGCGGTGGCCTCGCAGGTGTTCATTCCACTCACGGTCGGCGGCGGTGTGCGCACGGTGGAAGACGTGCGCCGGCTGCTCAATGCCGGGGCTGACAAGACCAGTTTCAACTCGGCCGCGATTGCCAATCCGCAGGTGATTGAGGACGCCTCGACCAAATACGGCGCGCAGTGCATCGTGGTAGCCATTGACGCCAAGCGCCGCAGCGAGGAAGACGCGAAGCTGCGCGGCCCAGGCTGGGATGTGTACAGCCACGGCGGCCGCAAGAACACCGGCCTGGATGCGGTTGCGTGGGCCACCGAAATGGCCCGCCGCGGCGCAGGCGAGATTCTGCTCACCAGCATGGACCGCGATGGCACCAAGTCCGGCTTTGACTTGGCGCTGACCCGGGCGGTCAGTGATGCGGTGAGTGTGCCGGTGATCGCGTCCGGCGGCGTGGGCAATCTGGAGCATCTGGCCGACGGTGTGCAATCCGGTGGTGCCGATGCCGTGCTGGCCGCCAGCATTTTTCACTACGGTGAATACACGGTGCAGCAGGCCAAGCAGCACATGGCTGCACGCGGCATTCCGGTAAGGTTGTAACCCCTATCGGCATCGCGCACTTCGTGTCGCTACGCCTTTTCCCCTGCTGGGACGATATCTGCGGTCCGGCGGAGCCGGTCCCGCGATATCCTTGAATTGGGACTCACGGAAGCTCTCTCAAATCCCGGACAATAGACGCCATGAACTGGTTGGACCACGTCCGTTGGGACGACAAGGGCTTGATCCCGGTGATCGCGCAGGAAGCTGGCAGCGGTGATGTGTTGATGTTCGCGTGGATGAACCGCGAATCGCTGCAGAAAACGGCCGAGCTCGGGCAGGCGGTGTATTTCAGCCGCTCGCGGGGCCGGCTCTGGCACAAGGGTGAAGAGTCAGGCAACTGGCAGACGGTGCATGAGATCCGCCTGGATTGCGACAACGATGTGATCCTGCTGAAGGTGACCCAGGAAGGCCATGCCGCGCATGAGCCGTCCATTGCCTGTCACACCGGGCGTCACAGCTGTTTCTTCCATCTTTACCAAGACGGTCAGTGGGTCGTGACGGAGCCCGTTCTCAAAGACCCTCAAAGTATTTACAAATAGGCTGCCCCATGTCCTCCAACGACTCTCTCCAGCGCCTCGCCGAGGTCATCGAAAGCCGCAAGCCCGCCCACGGCGGTGACCCTGACAAGAGCTATGTCGCCCGCCTCCTGCACCGGGGCCCGGACGCCTTCCTCAAGAAGATCGGTGAAGAGGCGACCGAGACCGTCATGGCCGCCAAGGATGTGGACGCGGGCGGCGCCACCGACGCACTCAAGGGCAAACTCGTGGGTGAAGTGGCCGACCTGTGGTTCCACAGCCTGATCGCGTTGGCATACTATGGCTTGAAACCTGCCGACGTGCTGGCGGAACTGGAGCGACGCGAAGGCACCAGCGGCATCGAGGAAAAAGCCTTGCGCAAGGCCCAGCACCGCGAGGCAAGCGAAGCGCCGGCCAAGGGTTGAGCGGCGGCACGCCGTCCCCGACCCAACCCGTCTGAACGTGGAGAAACTGGAACATGGAAACTAATCTGGCCGAATTTGACAGTAAGACCAGCGGCGACCGCACCGTGATGCAGCTGCTTTACGGCCTGCATACCCTGGCCTGGTTCAGCGGCGGCGTGTTCGCGGTGATCGCGCTGATCGTCAACTACATCCGGCGCTCCACTGAATCGGATGCGCTTTACATTGACCACCACAACTACATGATCCGCACCTTCTGGTGGACCCTGCTCTGGCTGGTGGTGTTGTCGCCGCTTTGGTTGCTGCTGTTCCTGCCGGGCGCGATTGCCTACGGTGTGGTCTGGCTGTGGTACCTCTACCGGTGCATCAAAGGGTGGGTGCGCTTCAATCAGCACCAGCCGTCCTGAGGCCTGCGTCAGGTCACCCTCTTACCCATTTCCCTGCCCATGAGCCACTCTGAAAACTGCATTTTTTGCAAGATCGCCGCAGGCGTCATTCCCAGCCGCAAGGTGCATGAAGACGATGAACTGTTCGCTTTTCACGACATCAATCCGTGGGCGCCCGTGCATTTCCTGATCATTCCCAAGGCGCATATTCCGTCCATGGCACAGGTCGGCCCCGAGCATGCGGCCCTGCTGGGGCGCATGATGGTGCTGGCTCCGCAACTGGCCATGGCCCAAGGGTGCAACCCGTACCCGGCCGGTGGTTTTCGCATTGTGACAAACACCGGTTCGGAAGGTGGTCAGGAAGTTCACCATCTTCACCTGCACGTGATGGGTGGGCCACGCCCCTGGCTCAGGGGTTGAGCAAGGCTTGACCAAGGCGGATGGACGCCAATCGAGCCTGCCCGGGCGTTTGGCCTGCAGGTCAGTAGGTCTACTCAGGCGCACAAGGCGGCGGGCCTTTAGAATCGAGTCAGTCGCTGGTGAGTCAGCACAACCTGCAATAACTGAATTTAGGAGCAAATCATGGGTTCATTTTCCATCTGGCACTGGCTGATCGTGCTGCTGATCGTGGTGATGGTGTTTGGCACCAAGAAGCTCAAGAACATTGGCGGCGACCTGGGCGGTGCCGTCAAGGGCTTCAAGGACGGTATGAAAGAGGGCGGCCAGTCGACGGCCGAAGACAAGCCGGCAGCTGCTGCTGGCCAGGTCACCAACGCCCAGGCTGCCGACAAGGCCACGATCGACGTCGAAGCACGCCAGAAGTCCTGATTGAACGCTCGTCGCCCCCCCGCACCCTCTGCTTTCGCGCCGCGGGGGATTGCAGGGCCTGCAGTCCGGCGAAACCGGTCCTGCGTTCCCTGCTGGCATAGAAAACTCCACCTTGATGTTCCATGATTGATCTCGGCATTTCGAAGATTGCGCTGATTGGCGCAGTGGCCCTGATCGTGATCGGGCCCGAGAAGCTGCCGCGCGTGGCGCGCACGGTGGGTACCTTGCTGGGCAAGGCGCAGCGCTATGTGGCCGACGTCAAGCAGGAAGTGAACCGTTCCATGGAGCTCGATGAGCTCAAGAAGATGAAGGAAACGGTGGAAGGCGCAGCGCGTGATGTGGAGAGCTCCATCCAGACCAACGCCAGCGACTTCGAGAAATCGTGGACCGAAACGACCGGTGAGATCATGGGTGAAGCCGGTGGTGTTGACAGCAATGGGAACTCCATTGGTTTTGACCTTCCGCCCGAATACCGTCACCCCAAGAAGAAATGGCGGATCAAGCAGGGTGCCATGCCGCAGTGGTACAAGGCGCGCTCAGGTGTTCGCACCAAGGCCCAGTCGGGTGCGGCGCGTGTGGCCCGCTTCAGGCCCCGGCCGACCCAGCGTCCCAACGCCTGACGCGGACCCTTTCGCACTTCCCCTGTTCCGCGCATTCCGGCGCCACCCATCCAGCGCAGATTTCTCATGAGCGACCCCCAGAACGACAAGCCCGACGAACTTGCAGGTACCGAGCAGCCTTTTGTTCAGCACCTGATGGAGTTGCGCGACCGCATGATCAAGGCGGTCATCGCCGTTGGCATCGCTGCGGCCCTTCTGGCGCTCTTCCCTGGCCCCAGTGCGCTCTATGACCTGATGGCTGCACCGCTGGTGGCCTCGCTGCCCAAGGGCGCCACGCTGATTGCGACCAATGTGATCTCGCCCTTTGTGGTGCCGATCAAGATTTTGTTCATGGCGGCCTTCATGATTGCCCTGCCCGTAGTGCTGTACCAGGTATGGGCTTTCGTGGCGCCAGGCCTGTATTCGCACGAGAAAAAGCTGGTGATGCCGCTGGTGATTTCCAGCACGCTGTTGTTCTTTGTCGGCGTTGCGTTCTGCTACTACTTTGTGTTTGGCCAGGTGTTCCAGTTCATCCAGAGCTTTGCGCCCAAGTCCATCACGGCAGCGCCAGACATTGAGGAGTACCTGAACTTCGTGTTAGGCATGTTCCTCGCGTTCGGTCTGGCCTTTGAGGTGCCGATTGCGGTGATCCTGCTGGTGCGCATGGGCGTGCTCACCGTGAAACAGCTGCGCGAGTACCGGGGTTATTTCTGGGTCATCGCTGCTGTGGTGACCGCTCTCGTCACGCCGCCGGATGCCGGTTCCATGATCATGCTGCTCGCGGTGGTTGGCAGTCTTTACGAGATTGGCATTGTGGCTGCGCAACTCTTTGTCAAGAGCACCAAGGCGCCGGACACGGACGCTGACACGGAAACCGCCAAATCCTGACGCCACGCGGCTGAGCTGCCGCGCGGAACCAATCAGCGCTGAATCGCTTTGGGCCGCTGGCGTTTTCCTGGCGTGACGGCAATTTCAATCTGATTGTCTTTTCGCAGGACGGTTAATGGCGAAGGTGAACCAGGCTTGAGCGCCGCCACTGCGGTAAGCAACTGACTCACGTTGCTCACCGCTTTTCCTTCCACCGCAATCACTACATCACCTGGCTGAATACCAGCCTGCGCTGCGGGGCCGTTTTGCAGTACGCCGGTGATGATCACACCGCCGTTTTTGGCCACTGACGGTTTCAGTCCGAAGGTTTCTGCCAGCTCGGCGTTGAGGTCCTGCGGCTCCACGCCGATCCATCCGCGCGTCACCTGACCGTCTCGCACGATGCCTTCGAGCACCTGCTTGGCCGTGGACACCGGAATGGCAAAACCGATGCCCATGGACCCGCCAGAGCGCGAATAAATCGCGGTGTTGATACCCATCAGGTGGCCGTTCACATCGACCAGCGCGCCGCCCGAGTTGCCCGGGTTGATTGCCGCATCGGTCTGGATGAAATTTTCGAAGGTGTTGATGCCCAGCTGGTTGCGTCCCAGCGCGCTGACGATACCGCTGGTGACGGTCTGCCCCACGCCAAACGGGTTGCCGATGGCCATCACCGGGTCGCCCACCTGCAGGCTGTCGGAGTTGCCGAGGACGATGACGGGCAGCTTGTCGAGCGCGATTTTCAGGATGGCGAGGTCGGTGTCCGGGTCGGTGCCGATCACCTGTGCGCTGGCCTTGCGGGTATCGTTCAGGATGACCTCGATCTGGTCAGCGCCTTCGATCACATGGTTGTTGGTCAGGATGTAGCCGCTGGCGCTGATGATCACGCCGCTGCCCAGTCCGCCCTGTGGTTCGTTCTGGCCCTGGTCGCCGAAGAAGAATTTGAACCAAGGGTCTTCAGCGTGCGGATTTTTGGTGGCTGCCTTGCTGGTGTTGATGCTGACCACGGCGGCGGAAGCCACCTTGGCTGCGGCGCGGAATCCGCTCGGGCCCACGCCCGCGCCGCCCGGCGACGCTGGTGCCTCAATCACCGCCACAGAGCCGCCGATCGTGCCCCTGCCCAGCCATTGCGGCTTGAGCGTGGCGACCACAAAATAGGCTGCCAGCAGCACGGTGACCGTCTGGGAAAACAGGAGCCAGGTACGCTTCATGGATCGGGTGCTTCGGTTGACTTCAGGTGGCTTGGGGTGGTTCGCGTGAACGAAAAGGCTCACGCGATGGCATTGCAAAACCGTATTCTCCCTCAAGGACACGCTAAAAAGCCGATGCCGCGTGGCTTCCCATGGATTGCCAACTGGCGGCGGCCTGAGACAATTCGGCCATGAGCACCAATCGAGTCGATGTGTTGCAGGCTTTTGATGCCCTGCTGCAGCCTGCCCGCTTCAAGGATTACGGCCCGAACGGCCTGCAGGTCGAGGGGCGCATGGCGGTGCGCAAGCTGGTGTCGGGTGTCACGGCCAGCCGTGCCCTGATTGAGGCGGCGATTGCTGAAAAAGCCGATGCCATTTTTGTACACCACGGCCTGTTCTGGCGCGGGCACGACGGCTGCGTCACCGGCTGGATGAAGCAGCGTCTGGCGCTGCTGCTGGCCCATGACATCAATTTGCTGGCCTACCACCTGCCGTTGGATGCCCACCCGGAGTGCGGCAACAACGCCCAGCTGGCGCTGAAGCTGGGACTCACGGCCACGGGGCGCTTTGGCGAGCAGGATCTGGGCTGGCTTGGCCACAAAGCTGATGGCGGCGCTTTTGAAAGCCCCGAGGCCTTGGCCAGCCATGTGGGTCAGGTGCTCCAGCACCCAGTGGTGCTGGTGGCAGCGGGCAACAAGCCTGCAAAGCCGGTGAGTCGGCTTGCCTGGTGCACCGGCGGGGCTCAGGGGTATTTTGAGGCGGCCATCGCGGCGGGTGCCGACGCCTTCATCACCGGTGAAATTTCCGAACCCCAGGCGCATTACGCACGCGAGATGGGTGTGGCTTTCCTCGCGTGTGGCCACCATGCCACCGAGCGCTACGGGGCCCCTGCGGCGGCAGGTCATGTGGCCGCCCAGCTTGGGCTGGAGCACCAGTTCATCGACATCGACAACCCGGCGTGAGGCGACGCCAGCCTGGTCTGCCGGACCAGTTGCGTGTCAGGTGGGGGTGTGCCGCGGGCGCGGGGGTTTGGTACCTCCTTTGGGAATGCCACCCTTGGTCTTGTGCGGGCTGCCGTGTCCGCGTGAACCTCCGTGGGGTACGGCGTCCCGAAGGGCGCGCCAGCTGGAGCCGAGGTCCGCATGTTCGACCGCAACTGCTTTGCGAGTCTCCGGGTCCAGCATGGCGGCGCGGGAGCGCATGCTGCGTGCCGCCTCCGCCATCGACTGCACTTCATGCAGCAGCTGGTCCACATCCTTGCCGGTCGCTGCCATGTGTACGATTCCGACGCCGATGTCCGGTGTCACCGTGATCTCCTGGTGCGACAGGGAGTGCACCGCCACCGGCCGCCGCAGGCTGGAGGCCACGCGCAGGCTGAGGGTGCGAATCCAGCGCGGCGAGTGCATGGTTTCAATCAGCACCAGAAAGCAGCAGTCGTAGTAGCGGCCAGCAGGGTTCACGGCGCCGGTGTGCCGCTGAATCCGCAGCGCCAGCTCGATGTAGATTTCCTGCATGCCCGCCGGGCCGACCTGGGCCTGCAGGCGATCCGGTTCAAACAACAGGATGGCCATCAGCGCGCCGTCACGGCGTGTCCGCAGACGGCGACCCTGGGCGTCAATGATTTTCTGCACCATCGGCACACTGCTGTACAGCTGTGTGACCGGGTCACGCAGCGAGTTGTCACGCTGCACCAGTTGCCGCGTGTGCTGGTTGCGAAGCCGCAGCATGATGGCGGTGACCACCACGCTGAGCAGCCCCACGCTGGCCACCGCTGCCTGCATAGCAAAGGACAGACGCGTGTCGCTGATCGCAAGCCAGTACAAACCAATCTGCGCTGGCAAAGTCAGAAGGCAGCCGAGTGCCAGCCCCCAGGCCTGCTTGTCGCCCAATTGGGTGGCACGGACCGACAGCCACAGCACCACCGACAAATTGCCGATGGCAAGCACGGCCGAAGCGGGCAGACGCCATTCGGCGGGCGCCAGCAGGCACAGCGGGCCACCGACCAGACACAGGCCAGTCACCGTCAGCAGGCAGACGCGCATCAGGTGGTCCCGCTGGTGTGCCGACAGCCATTCGCTGGCGCCATAGCTGCCCATGGCTGCGCACAGCGGACCGACCACAACCTGCGCCAGCACCAGTTGCGGGCGGGCGAACGGCCAGATCGCGGCGGGCAGACCGCTCAGCAACATCACGGCCAGCCAGCAGAAAAAGAGATACGCCACGGCCTGCACGGCGGCGCGGGTACGGCTCCAGACCAGTTCTCCCAGGGCGAGTCCCACCACAAGACCAAGTGCGCCTGCCTCGGCGCTCCACAGCATCATCTCGGCCGGCGTCATGGTGGCTGCAAAGGTGTCGCGCACGGCCGTTCAGCCTCGGTGGCGGGGATTGGGGGAAAATACCGGCAATGCAGCCATGCAATCCACCTCTGTTGTTGCGCGGTGTTGACCGCACCCTCGCCGACAGACGAGACCCTGTTGTCGGGATTATGGGCAGCGCCGTCTGTTTTTGTACAGACGCGGGCGAATTCGGACGCTTGTCAGCCGCTTTCCACGGGCGACAGAATGCCTGAGACCCTCCTGATCACCATGGGCGACGCCGCAGGCATCGGCCCCGAGATCATTGCCCGGGCCTGGCGTGACAACCCGGCCGATCTGGCCGGCTGCGTGGTGGTGGGGGATGTGGCCACACTGCGCCGCGCCAGCGCGCTCTTGGCATCGCCTGTGGCGTTGCCGGTGGTTCAACTCGACAGCCTCTCGGACGTGGCGCAGACGCCCCCGGGGTGCCTGCCTGTGCTGCAGAAATGTGAACTGCAGGCGCCACCGCCATACGGTGTGGTGAGCGCGGCGGCTGGTCAGGCAGCGGCGGACTGCATTGTCTGGGCGGCTCGGGCTGTGTTGGCGAGAGAGGCATCAGCGATGGTGACTGCGCCCATCCACAAGGAGGCGATGGCCGCTGCCGGTGGATGGGTATCCGCCTTTCCCGGGCACACGGAAATGCTGCAGGCAGAAGCTGCCACGTTCCTCGGTCGTCCGGTGGCGGATGTGCCGGTGCGCATGATGCTGGCCAACGATGAGCTGCGCACGGTGCTGGTCAGCATTCACATGTCGCTGCGGCAGGCGATTGAGGCGGTGACTCTCGACAACGTGTTGCAGACCCTGCGCATCACGCACTCGGCGTTGTCGGGCAGCCTGGGGCGCGCGCCCCGCATCGCCGTGGCCGGGCTCAACCCGCATGCGGGCGAGGGCGGCCTTTTCGGCAGCGAGGAGCAGACCATCATCGCGCCAGCCGTCGCGTTGGCCCGTCAGGAAGGCATTGATGTGAGTGGTCCCTACGCGCCGGACACCGTGTTCATGCGCGCCCGTCGCACGGCCGGACCGTCAGGCGAATTCGATGTGGTGGTCGCGATGTACCACGATCAGGGGCTGATTCCGGTTAAGTACCTCGGCGTGGAGCAGGGCGTGAATGTCACGCTGGGGCTGCCTCTCGTGCGTACCAGCCCGGACCATGGCACTGCGTTCGATATTGCCGGCCGGGGCGTGGCTGACGCCTCCAGCCTGCTGGCTGCCATCCGCATGGCGCGGCAACTGTCCGCCTAGGGGGGCGGGTGGGCTACGGGGTGGGCTACTTTTTGTTCAGACTGTCGCGGATCTCGCGCAGCAGCACCACCTCTTCGGGCGGCGCTGCGGGCGCAGCCGGTGCCGCCTCTTCATTGCGCTTCAGCTTGTTGATCTGCTTGACCATCAGAAAAATGATGAAAGCCAGAATCGCGAAATTGACCGCCACGGTGATGAAGTTGCCATAGGCGAACACCGGTACGCCTGCTTTCTTGAGCGCATCCAGTGTGGCGACCGTCCCGGCGGGCACCGGACCCATCACGACGAACAGGTTGGAAAAGTCAAGCTTGCCGACCACGGCGCCGATCACCGGCATGATGAGGTCGCCCACCACCGAATCGACGATCTTGCCGAAGGCCGCACCGATGATGACGCCCACAGCCAGATCAATCACGTTGCCCTTGACGGCAAATTCCTTGAATTCTTTCATCATGCCCATGGCGGCTCCTTTGCGGGGTTGGGGTGGTTTCGAAGACCTGTGCTGGCCTTCATGGGGCCGATTATGGCCGGGCTGTTCAGCACAAATGCAACAAAGTGCCTGTTTGCCGGGGCGATCTGTGGACGAGGCAAAGCAAGGCAGTCGGGTTCCCGCCGCGCCTTGAAAACGTGCTTTGCGCTCCGCTACAATCGCGGGTTGTCCCCAATAAGCCTTTTTCAAGCGAGTTCTTGAAGGATTTCCATGACCCAAGCGAGTGTGAATGGCGTGCCTCCCGGCGCTCCCCTAGATAAAGATAAAAGAAACTGGCTCGTCGCCACTTGCGCTGTGGGTGGCGCGGGCGTCGCAGCGGTTGCCGTGCCGTTTGTTAGCACTTTCCAGCCCTCTGAAAGGGCCAAAGCGGCAGGCGCTGCGGTAGAAGTCGACATTTCTGCCGTCAAGCCGGGCGAGAAGATCGTCGTCGAATGGCGCGGCAAGCCGGTCTGGATTGTCAAGCGCACGCCGGAGCAGATCGCGTCGCTGCCCAAGGTGGACGCTCTGCTGGCAGATCCCAAATCCGAGCGTAACCCCGGCGAACTCACCCCTGAGTACGCACGCAACGAGGCTCGCTCCATCAAGCCCGAAACCCTGGTGGTGGTGGGCATCTGCTCGCACCTGGGTTGCTCGCCTTCTGACAAGTTCACTCCAGGTGCGCAGCCCTCGCTGCCTGACGACTGGGCCGGCGGTTTCCTCTGCCCTTGCCATGGCTCCACCTTCGACATGGCCGGTCGCGTCTACAAGAACAAGCCCGCGCCGGACAATCTGGAAGTGCCTCCTCACATGTACCTGTCCGACACCCGCCTGCTGATCGGCGAGGACAAGAAGGCCTGAGTACGGGAATTTCCCCAGAAACCTTCAACCGGACATGTGAAAACAGGCCGCGTTAATCTTTTTGCTATGCCTATGTTGGCGCAAGAATCTCCCCGAACCAGGATCAGTGATGGCTGAATTCAAAGAACTTCCTCCCGACGCCCCCTTGGCCGCCAAAGCCATGAACTGGGTCGACAACCGTTTCCCGGCCAGCAAGCTGTACAAGGAGCATCTCTCCGAGTACTACGCGCCCAAGAACTTCAATTTCTGGTACTTCTTTGGCTCGCTGGCGATGCTGGTTTTGGTGATCCAGATCGTCACCGGCATCTTCCTCACGATGAACTACAAGCCGGATGCCGCACAGGCCTTTGGTTCGGTGGAATACATCATGCGCGACGTGCCATGGGGATGGCTGATCCGCTACATGCACTCGACGGGCGCTTCAGCCTTCTTCGTGGTGGTGTATTTGCACATGTTCCGCGGCCTGATCTACGGCAGCTACCGTAAGCCACGTGAGCTGATCTGGATCTTCGGCTGCGCGATTTTCCTGTGCCTGATGGCCGAGGCGTTCATGGGCTACCTGCTGCCTTGGGGCCAGATGAGCTACTGGGGTGCTCAGGTGATCGTTAACCTGTTCGCGGCGGTGCCTTTCATCGGCCCTGATCTGGCGCTGCTGATTCGCGGCGACTACGTGGTGGGCGACGCCACGCTCAACCGCTTCTTCGCCTTCCACGTGATCGCGGTGCCGCTGGTGCTGCTGGGCCTGGTGGCTGCGCACATCATTGCCCTGCATGAAGTGGGTTCCAACAATCCGGATGGCGTTGAGATCAAGGCGACCCGCGGCCCTGACGGACACCCTGTTGACGGCATTCCTTTCCACCCCTACTACACGGTTCACGACATCCTGGGCGTGAGTGTGTTCCTGATGATCTTCACGGCGATCATTTTCTTTGCGCCGGAGTTCGGTGGTTACTTCCTCGAATACAACAACTTCATTCCCGCAGACCCTCTGAAGACGCCTGCGCACATCGCACCGGTCTGGTACTTCACGCCTTACTACTCCATGCTGCGCGCCATCACCAGCGAGATGATTTACGCGCTGATTGCCTGCGTTCTGGCAGGTGCCGTGCTCGGCGTGATGAAAGCCAAAGTGGCTGCCATCTTCAAGGCCGCCATTGTGGGTGGTGCTGTGGTGCTGGTCGCAGCCATGCTGATGATCGACGCCAAGTTCTGGGGCGTGGTCGTGATGGGTGGCGCTGTGATCATCCTGTTCTTCCTGCCATGGCTGGATAACAGCGAAGTGCGCTCGATCCGCTACCGCCCAAGCTGGAACAAGTACCTCTATGGCGCATTTGTGATCAACTTCCTGGTTCTGGGCTACCTCGGCATCAAGCCGCCGTCCCCCATCAATGAACGCGTCTCCCAGATTGGTACGCTCTTTTACTTCGGCTTTTTCCTGTTGATGCCGTGGTGGAGCCGTCTGGGCACCTTCAAGCCGGTGCCCAACCGCGTGACTTTTGCAGCCCACTGAGCCGGAGACGCATAACAATGAAAAAACTCATCCTCACGTTGATGGTCGCATTCGGCCTGCACGCTGGCGTTCAGGCTGCTGGCGGTGGTGTGGCCTGGGACAAGGCACCCAACAAGATCAATGACCTTGGTGCCCTGCAAAACGGCGCCAAGCTGTTTGTCAATTACTGTCTCAATTGCCACTCTGCTGCCTTCATGCGCTTCAACCGCCTGCAAGACATCGGGCTGACGGAGCAACAGATCAAGGACAACCTGCTGTTCACCACCGAGAAGGTGGGCGACACCATGAAGGTGGCCATGGACCCGAAAGAGGCCAAGGAGTGGTTCGGCGGCCTGCCTCCTGACCTCACGCTGATTGCCCGTTCGCGTTCGGGCGCAGGTGGTACCGGTGCTGATTACCTCTACACCTACCTGCGGACCTACTACCGCGACGACACCAAGGCCACCGGCTGGAACAACCTGGCCTTCCCGAACGTCGGCATGCCGCACGTGCTGTGGGAACTGCAGGGCGAGCGCAAGCCGGTCTTTGCCAAGCATGAAGACAAGGGACACACCGCAGAGGTGTTCACCGGCAAATGGGAACAGATCACGCCCGGCAGCATGACCCCGCTGGAATACGACCAGGCCATTGGCGATCTGGTCGGCTTCCTGCAGTGGATGGGCGAGCCCGCGCAGAACACCCGCGTCCGGGTGGGCGTCTGGGTGCTGTTGTTCCTGCTGGGCATGACTTTCGTAGCCTGGCGCCTGAACGCGGCGTACTGGAAAGACGTCAAGTAGTATTTCACTGTGCGGCGCACGAACAGTGCGTTGGCATCCTCGGAGTGGATGGTCCTGAGTTGAATCTTGGCCTCCACTCTTTTGTTTTCAGGAGTTCCGAATCATGATGGTCCTTTATTCAGGCACAACCTGCCCCTTTTCGCACCGCTGCCGCTTTGTGCTGTTTGAAAAAGGCATGGATTTTGAAATCCGCGATGTGGACCTCTACAACAAGCCGGAAGACATCAATGTGATGAACCCGTACGGCCAGGTGCCCATCCTGGTCGAACGCGATTTGATTCTTTACGAGTCGAACATCATCAACGAGTACATCGACGAGCGCTTCCCCCATCCCCAGTTGATGCCAGGTGACCCGGTGGACCGTGCCCGCGTGCGCCTGTTCCTGCTGAATTTCGAGAAAGAGCTGTTCGTGCATGTCAGCACGCTCGAGTCGCGTGCTTCCAAGGGCAATGACAAGGCGCTGGAGAAGGCCCGCTCGCACATCCGCGACCGCCTCACGCAGTTGGCGCCTATCTTCCTGAAGAACAAGTTCATGCTGGGCGAGAGCTTCTCCATGCTGGACGTGGCGATTGCTCCGCTGCTCTGGCGTCTGGATTACTACGGCATTGACCTGTCGAAAAATGCGGCGCCCCTGCTCAAGTACGCCGAGCGCATCTTCTCGCGCCCTGCCTATATTGAAGCGCTGACGCCTTCCGAGAAGGTCATGCGCAAGTAAATATGGCCCCCACGCTTGTCGCTTCGCGTACTGCGCTGCCCCCCGAGGGGGCCGTGGCTCCTGCTGCCCGGCGAAGCCGGTTCCGCGGCGCCTGCTGGCGGGTGAACGCAGACCAAGCGGATTCGCGGCTCCCAATTCGGGTTTTCATTGGCTGAATTCATGAATGCGCCTGACGCGTCATCTACCCGCCCGTACCTGATCCGTGCGCTGTACGAGTGGTGCACCGACAACGGCCTCACGCCCTATGTGGCGGTGTCGGTGGACGACACCGTGCAGGTGCCGCGTGAGTACGTGAAGAACAACGAGATCGTGCTCAATATCAGCTTTGATGCGACCAGCTCGCTCAAGCTGGGCAACGAGTTCATCGAGTTCAAGGCGCGCTTTGCCGGCAGTGCACGTGAGATCATGGTGCCGATCAGCCACGTGATTGCCATTTATGCCCGCGAGAACGGCCAGGGCATGGCCTTCCCGATGGGGCCAGCCGCGCAGGCGCCTGCCGGGTTGTTGCCTGCGCCGTCGTTGCCCGGTGGCGCTCCTGCAGATACCCCGGCGCGTGCCGCCGATGAGCACGCCAAGATCATGCAACTGGTGCCCGATACACAACCCGCAGCCGACGGTGGCAACGGTGATGATCCCGAGCCTCCCAAGACACCGCCGCGCTCGCGTCCTGCGCTCAAGCGGGTCAAGTAAAACGGGTCAAGTAAAATACGTTGTTCCGCGCGCAACATGCGCTGCGTCAGCAACCATTCATGCCGCTTTAGCTCAGTTGGTAGAGCAACCGCCTTGTAAGCGGTAGGTCGTCAGTTCGATTCCGACAAGCGGCACCATCGTCAGCCCCCGCAGCTTCTGAACTGGCCGGGTTATAGATAGCCCTCTGGAGCCATCACTTCGGGCGGGTTAGTATCTTCAGCCGAATTGAGTTAACCTTCCAACCCTCGCGTTGCAGCCTGGCCTGAAGCAGCGGCAGGATCTGGCGGAGTTTGGCGGCGGCGGCATTGCCGCTGACCAGCAGGCACCAGCTGTCGTTGTCAATCGGCCCGGCCTTGACGGACGCGCGCAGCGTTTCAGGGATCAGGCTCTGAACGGCTTGCAACCTGTCGCTGGATTCACGGACCAGGTCCGTCAGCCGCGCAAGCGAGGGTGATTGTTCTGCCGCCTGGCGCACGGTGAGCGCGGGCGGAAGACTGCGGTAGGTCGTCACGGCAGCTTTCGTGGAAATTGTGGTGGCCAGTTTCTGGCCGTTTCCTGGGCAGTGGCCAAGCATTGAAAGAGGTACGCACGTGCATTTGATTATCACGGATGCCTGGCTCGCCAGGAGCCGGGCCATTTACCTCAGCGGTACCAAACTGGTTCTGGCGGGTTTTGTTGCCGCGCTGGCATTGATGCTGGTGGCTGCAGGGCTGTACCACTGGGTGTTCCTCAAGGGCGCACGGGAGGGCTGGCCCGTCATTGGTGCGCTGGTGAAGCTGATGGTCAAGGATGAGTTTGACCAGCGGGATCGTTTCCTGCGCGAAAACCTCGACGTCATGGCCAAGCGCGTGGGCGAGATGCAGGCCAAGATGTTGCAACTGGAGGCCTTGGGTGAGCGCGTGTCCGGTCTGGCCGGCGTCAATCCGAATGAAATCAAGACGCCGCCAGGGCGCGGTGGCGTGCTGGTTGGCGGCCCCTCACTCTCCATGCAGGAGCTGCAGGCCACGCTCACCGAACTCGACAAACTCACCGACCAGCGCGTGGACCTGATGACCGTGATGGAGTCGCGCCTGTTCGACCAGAAAGTCAAAAAGATGATGGTGCCCACCCAGGAGCCCGTAGCAGGCGGTAATCTGGGCTCGTCTTTTGGCTGGCGCATTGACCCGCTGAACGGTCGGTCTGCGCTGCACACCGGTCTTGATTTTCCTGCCGCATCGGGCACTGCTGTACTGGCTGCTGCCGGCGGCATTGTGGTGTCGCAGGAATACCACCCGGAGTACGGCAATCTGGTCGAAATTGACCATGGCAACGATCTAGTCACGCGCTATGCCCACGTTTCGCGCGTTTTTGTGAAAAAGGGTGATCTGGTCAAGCGTGGTCAGAAGGTGGCGGAAGTCGGAACCACTGGTCGCTCGACCGGGCCGCACCTTCACTTCGAGGTGCTGGTGCAGGGTGTGTTTCAGGACCCGCAGAAGTTCCTGAATGCGGGTCGCCAGTTGCCCGTGGCCCCGATGGCAATCGCCCAGACCAACGCCCAGCCCAACCGGCCAGCTACGCCGCCACAGCTCCCACAGCTCTCGCGACCGCCTGTTGCGGCCGCGCCGACCAGCGGTGGGACTGCTGTCTCACCGGCGCCGGTTGCAGCCAACCCGTCACGCTGAAATCCTGCGGACTGACGCTGTGACGCAGGCGTTGCTCCCGCCGCAGCGATTCTCCCTGTGGAGGCTAAAATCAGGCGTTTGCGCCCGGTTGAACTGCCCGGCGTCGCCCACATCTCTGCTTCGTACTCATTAAGGGATTTCGGTCGCACCACCCGCTCACGGGAGCGTTCAGTGCGACCTCTCACGTATGGCTTCCAACTTCCTGACCCAAATTTTCGGCAGTCGCAACGACCGGCTGCTCAAAACCTACCGCAAGACGGTCGAGCGCATCAACGCGCTGGAGCCCCAGTACGAAAAACTCTCCGATGACGAACTGCGCGGTAAGACGGACGAGTTCAAGAACCGCCTGACAGCCGGCGAGGAACTCGACAGCCTGCTCCCCGAAGCCTTCGCAGTGGTCCGTGAGGGCAGCAAACGCGTCATGAAGATGCGGCATTTCGATGTGCAGATGCTGGGCGGCATGTCACTGCACAACGGCAAGATTTCCGAGATGCGCACCGGTGAAGGCAAGACGCTGACCGCCACGCTGCCGGTTTACCTCAACGCACTGACGGGCAAGGGCGTTCATGTGGTCACCGTCAACGATTACCTGGCCAGCCGTGACGCCCGGTGGATGGGCAAGCTCTACAACTTCCTCGGGCTGACAGTCGGCATCAACCTGCCCAATCTGTCGCGCGAGGAAAAGCAGGCCGCCTACAAATCCGACATCACTTACGGCACCAACAACGAGTTCGGCTTTGACTACCTGCGCGACAACATGGTGTACGAGGTGGCTGACCGCGTGCAGCGCGGCCTGAACTACGCCATCGTCGACGAGGTGGACTCCATCCTGATCGACGAGGCGCGCACGCCCCTCATCATCAGCGGGCAGGCGGAAGACCACACCGAGATGTACCTGGCCATGAACAAGGTGGTTCCCTTGCTCACGCGCCAGGAGGGCGAAGCCGATCCCCGCACCGGCGAGGGCGTGACCAAGCCAGGTGACTACACGATTGACGAGAAATCGCACCAGGTCTTCCTCACCGAGCAGGGCCACGAGAACGCCGAGCGCCTGCTCTTCAGCCTCGGCCTGATCGCCGAGGGCGCTACGCTCTATGACCCAGCCAACATCTCGCTGATGCATCACCTGTACGCAGCGCTGCGTGCCAACCTGCTGTACCACCGCGACCAGCACTATGTGGTGCAAGAGGGCGAAGTGGTCATCGTTGACGAGTTCACCGGACGCCTGATGTCGGGCCGCCGCTGGAGCGATGGTTTGCACCAGGCCGTTGAGGCCAAGGAAGGCGTTCAGATTCAGGCCGAGAACCAGACACTGGCCTCCATCACCTTCC
>CALSAU010000004.1:0-16902 GCA_943372985.1 Polaromonas sp. YR568
AATAGATCGGCCTTCGAGTCGGTTCGCCGAGGGCTTGCCGTACGTGTTTGATGCGTTCGAAGTAATCGGGCAAACACCGCCGTTACTGCAAGCCCTGCCGTATTACGACACGTTGTTGCCCATTCCGATCACCACCAGCAACGCTGGCCCACGACGCAAAGCGTTTCCTTTGGGTGGCGATTTGCTGGGTTTTCCACGGCTGCCGTAACAACAATCACCATCTGAACAAGGCTTGCAACGGTCAACGAATAGCTGGCAATCAACCAACCCACCGAATCGTTCTAATTCGCGGTAGGTGCAAGGCCAAATGCTCGGTCAATTTTTATGGGTGTCGTCCCAGAACTTAAAGGTTATGTTGTGGTGCATAAGAGCGAATTCAGCTCTGACTACTGCCAAATCGTGGACGCCTCGATCAGCAACATCGCTGCATTCATTTTTCTGAGGATTCCGGGCCAATTAGGTAGAGACCTCAACGATATACGAATTGAGCTCAAGTCCGGTCAGGAGTGGATACGGATGGGAAGCACTTTGTTCCGGCCTGCGTAAAGCGTACCGCCATTAATTACAGGAACTAATGTCGTGTCGGTTGGTAACGAAGGCTATGCAGAGTGGCGCACTGTGCCGGTGCAACGTGTGCTGTCAACTACAGGCGTTACCGCCTGGAAGCTATTTGCCGCCAACGTCAAGCTGGTTGACCAAGGCAGCGGTGATGCCATGGCACGTAGCGTAACGGCGGGCAGCCGATTTCTCTTGTATGGCACTGCGCGGTCCGTGCTCTCCGTGACAGCGGCTTGATTTTTGGTGGGGAAGCCCCCTTCTTTTTTGTGAAGGCTCAATATGATTAAAACCGCCCTGTTATTGATCGCCTGCTGCGGCAGTGCGATGGCATCGGATCAAGCCATTCGTGAAACGGCCCGCCGTTCCGATCTCTCTATTGCCGAATTACAGACGGCCATCAAGCGTTGTGACGAAAGCCAGTTCACACTAAACCTGTGTGCAAACTACGAATTCATCAAATCTGACATTGAGCTCAACCAAGAGTACGCGAAACTCATTGCTCGGAAAGACGAGAGAAACGTTGAACAACTCAAAAGCGCCCAACGCGCATGGGTTCGACTTCGCGACTTGGGCTGTGTTTATGAATCGTCTGATTTAGAAGGCGGCTCTCTACGACCGACCGTTAAACTTGCATGCATGCGCCGAATGACGGACGAGCGAATTGAATGGATTAAGGAAATGCTGTCATGTACCAGTGTGGCCGGCGAGTGTCGGTCGGCATCGCGCGTTCGAAAGTGAAGGACTTGAGTTTGCCATTCGACACGGCGCCACATCTGCAGTACGAAGCTTCACAGCAAATGGCGACCTGAACATTTTCACTCCGGACTACGCGATGAAACATTTTGCTTTAACAATCGCGCTTTTGTTGCCAATCGCCTCTCAAGCTGCTGGCTCGACAGTGGGCGCTCTCATGTGCCCCGAAGGTATCAAAACCAGCCAATCACTCTTCGAATCTGTCAGTGGCTGGAGCGAGACTCAAGAGCGGTCGGGCATCAGCAAGGGTTTGAATAACGCAGCTTTCAGCGAACACAAGCTTGCACAGGTCGATTTTTCTTTTGGGCCACCCGAAGGGCGTATGTGGCTGGCTCCCGATCGTAGTATTCAAGCGCCCAAGGGCCTAAGGAGTTCGACATGGAACTTTCAGAGATCCGAAGAGATTTGGTTCTCATGCCGATACAGCGGCACCTCGGTACTCCTTTCCAGGCAAATTGCTCCGGGTCTTAAAAGTTGTTCGGTCAACTACAGCCGAAATCAAGGAATGACTGTAGAGAACGTATCGTGCCAATAACTATCGAGCGGATTCAATCGGTTGTTTGGGATGATCTCGCTGCCAAATGCTGAAGCTGTTTCACAGATATAGATGTCCCAAACGCAGTTGAAGCCTTTCTACCCAACAAAGCCGCAGGCTTATTCGACAAGCCAGAGTGCAGTGGTTGATTAACCAGTGAAATACGGCGCACTTCCTTTGTTGGTACAAAGATCAGGTACTCGATATTGTGTGCTTATTCGGTTTCGTGCGTGATCAGCATCCCGATCGCGACGAGGTTTGCGTCGGGCTTGCACGAGGGCCGAACCCAGCAAATCAAGGGCATGGAACTTTTTTCCTTTCCGCGTTGCAAAGGAGTACAGAGACCAATAAGCTTCTGCAATACCGAAGCGTGTTCACAATCACCCCCCCCCACCACGGACTTTCCATGAGCCTCAAGCCCGAAACGATTGCGCAAATTCAGACGCTGCTTCAGACGGATCCGGTACTACTGGCAGAGGTTCAGTCTTCCGAAAAACTCTCTGAAACGGTAGCAAGTCTTGCAAAAATAGCGGCCGCCAGGGGCATCGAGATCAGTGCATCAGATTTGTTGGCTCACTTTGAAACTATCGCCAGACAAACCATGGTGTCCGATGCTGAATTGGAGCAGCTTGCGGGCGGCCTGGTGCAGCTTGCGGACAGTCTGGTTTCAGGGCCTGACGGCAATTTCTATGGCAGTTCATGCGCCAATGGAACTCACGGAGGTGGTGATCACTTCGATATCTCGGACATCGGCTCCTCCGGGCTACGTAGCAGTCCACGCCAATGATTGCAGTGGAAATTAAACGCCCAAGAATCCGCCATGGCGATTTTCATATCTGGACCGAGTCAGAATAATGCCCGAAACATCGTTGGCTATCGCCATACAACACATAGCATGCAGAGCCAGCGGACTACAGCAACCGCCGCTGCCTCAGCAGGATCGCGCCAGGGATGAAGCCAGCAAAGCGCTGGTCCGGCAAGCGTGGAAGCGCTGGCTGCGCTTTGGCGGTGGAGGCGACTGGCGGGCGCTGAAAAAGAGGATGCGGGCCGAAGGCCTGCGGCCATCATCGCTGTATCAGCCCGCTCAACTCTATGCGCTGCCCGACTGGTGCAATACGCTGGACCGGGGCATGATAACGGCCCGGCGGTTCGATGCTTCATTCTTGAGGCAGACCCTGCCATCGGAAACCGAAGATGTCGCGCTGGCAGATCTGCTGGCGCCCTTGCTGGTGGTTGCGCGCGAGCAATTGGCCTGTTTGGCAGCAAGGCCAGAAGCGCAGATGAGTGGTGCAGCCCTGCGCGACCTAGAAATCGCGCTGCTGGAACGCCTCGCCAGCATGGCCGCACCCTGCGTGGTCATGCTGTTCAATGAATTCAAGGCAGCAGTTGCGGCCACAGACCCGTCAGCACCTCCCGCCGCGATCAACCCCATGCTGGCCGCGCTCCTGCCCGCAAGCACAGCGGCTCCGCGAGAGCGCTACCAGGCTTTTGTGGCTGCCCAATGGGCGGACGGCTACCAGACCCTGTTCACCCGTTTCCCTGTGCTGGCGCGGCTGCTGTGCCTGTCGCTCACGCGGTGGGCTGAGATGGTCGCGGAGTTTGTCGCCCGTGTGGCGCACGACCGGACAGCACTTGAAAAATGCTTCTCCCCGTCGGATCCACTGGGTACCATCACGCGCATCGGCACCACGCTGTCCGACGCCCACGCAGGTGGCCGCTCGGTCATGAAGGTGACCTTTGCGACAGGCTCCGGCGAGGTCAGCGTCGCGTACAAGCCGCGTCCGTCAGAAATGGAGGCCGCCTTCAGCGGTGTGCTGGACTGGTTCAATGAACGTCCTGCTGCAGCAGCCAGGCACCGCGTTCCGCGCATGGTGTGTGGTGAACACGGCGAGGGCGGTTACGGCTGGATGGAATGGATTGCCGCCGAGCCAATGGCCGATGGCGAGCAGGCGCACTACCACTGGCGGCTGGGCAGCCTGATCGCGTTGTACCGGGCCCTCAGCGGCATTGATCTGCATCTTGAGAACGCCATTGCCGCAGGTGCCTACCCGGTGCTGATTGATGTGGAATGCCTGCTGCACCCGTCCAGCCGGCCTTTCATGGAGCCGGTCGCTGGCCAGAACGAAGTGGAGGCCGCAACAGCCAGCGCGCTGGTCAACATGGCGGCGCTTCCGATTTACGGCTTCTCATCAGCCGGAATGTACAGCTTCGGCCTGTTTGGCAGCGGCATGGCGCAAACCGGCCCCGACGCACCCATCCTCAGCCATCCGAATACAGACTGGATGACCATGCGCCGCGCGCCACAGGATGTGCCGTGGCGGCAACTGCCGCACACACAGGCCGGCCCGGTCGATGCCAAGCCCTATGCCGCTGACGTAGCTGCAGGTTACCGCGCCACACTCAACGAAGTGCTGGCGCACCGCGACGAGTGGCTGACGACACTGCCTGCCGTGCAAGCCATGCGTCTTGCGAAAGGCCGCCATCTGGCTCGCACCACCAGCCACTACGGGGCATTGCTCAACGAAGCCCTGCAGCCCGATGCGCAGAACAGCGGCGTGCTGTTTGATGTGAGCTTCGAGGCGCTGCACCGCCACATCGCCAGCCTGCCCGACGGGTACCAGGCCATGGCCCCGGCAGAGCGCGAAGACTTGCGCAGTCTCGACGTGCCGCGTTTCATGTTTGACGCAGGAAGCCGGCAAGTGCTCAGCGCACACGGCAAGCCACTGGGCGAGTGCCATCTGCAAACACCCTACGACCGGATGGCCGCAGCATTGCGGGCACTCACCCCCGAGCAAGTCGATTGGGAGAGCCAGGTGCTCGCCTTGGCGCTACGCCCACCCGCTGTAGACAAAGGCCAGGCCAGCGCCCTGGTCGCGCAGCATCTGCGCGCGCCCGACGGCAAGCTGCTGTGGTTCTCGCTCAGCACCGGGCCGGAAGGCACACGCGTCAAGCCTGTGGGCATGGGCCTGTACAACGGCAGCATGGGCTTGGCACTGGCATTGGCCTGCGCGGGTACCGCCTCAGGCGACAAGGCCATGCGCCTGCTGGCTGCCGGAACGCTGCAGCAAACCATGGCTGACATCCACCAGGTGCTTGATCAGCCCTCGCCGGCTGATGCACCCGATGCGGTCAACAGCCAGGGCGTCATGGCGCTGATCGGGCCCGGTCTCGATACCGGAGCCGCCGGCCTGTTGTTTGGCCTTCAAGCCTGCCACCGCCTGCTGCAAGGCGATGACGCCGCGCTCGGCGAAGGCCTCCGCGCACTTGCCGCGCGACTGGTCAGCCATGAAGGCTTCTCTGCCATGATCGCGCAAGACAAGCGGCTGGACGTCCTGGGTGGCACAGCGGGCTTGCTGCTCGCCCTGCTGTCCTGGCACCGGGGTGCCGAAGTGCCGCACCAGCCGATTTACCTGCAGGCGGCATTGCAGTGCGGCCAGCGCGTCTTGATGATGGCCAGGCGCGAGGAAAAAGCCGATGGCCCCCATTTGAGCTGGCCCATCCTCAGTGCCGTGGGCCTGAGCGGACTGTCCCATGGCGGCTCTGGCTTTGCGGTGGCTTTTGCGGCGCTGTACAAGGCGACGCGCGATGCATCCTGGCTGCAGAGCGCCCTTGCCGCACTGCGGCATGAAGCCACGCTGTACAGCCGTGAGCGCCTCAACTGGCGCGACCTGCGCGGGTTCACCCCCAGGGACGCCAGCCCGCAAAGCCTGGACGAGGGGATCGCCAAGGTGCGCTACTTCGGTGCCAGCTGGTGCCACGGCGCGCCTGGCGTGGCGCTGGCCCGTGCCGCGCTGCTGAACATGCTCGGCGACGAGTTGCCCGCCGCAGAGCGAGAGCGATTGACCGCCGACCTGACCGCTGCGCTCGCGACCAACGTGCGCGTGCTGAATTTGCCAGACCCCAACCTGCTGGATGACCTGTGCTGTGGAACTGCTGGCCGCGTCGACATTCTGCTGGAGTGCGGTCGTCTGCTGAACCGGCCCGATCTGGTCGCCCAGGCTCAGGTATTCGCCAAGGCCAAGCTGGACGGCTGGCAGCACGGAGCGCCCGACGCGTCGCCCTTCTATTGGTACCGGGACAAGGCGCTCAGCGTGGCGGGCTCTGAACTGGGGCTTTTCAAGGGCATGGCAGGCTGGCCTTACGTCGCAGCGCGGGTCGCAGATCCCGGCGCTGTGCCTTGTGCGCTGCTGCCGATGGTGGGCCTCACCTGAATTTCCAGATTGTGGAAACCCTCATGCCCAGGCGTTGCAAAGCCTTTGCGGGCTGACTACATTTGAACGATAACTTTTACAAAGGAATAATCGTGCGCCTTCAAGCAGACACCATCACCCGGATCCAGGCCCTGCTCCAGGCCGACGCTGCATTGCTGGCGCAGGTCCAGTCCTGCACCGACACGGCCAGCGCCGCCACGTTGATCGCTCAGACGGCGGCTGAAAACGGAATTGAAGTGACCGCAGCAGACATGTTGGCGCATGTCGAAAAGGCGGCTTCCAGGCAAGGGACACTTTCGGATACTGAATTGGAGAGGATCTCAGGCGGTAATAGCGACCCGCATGACCCGCTTATCTTTTTTAAGTTCGCTCTGTCTTTTGCGATGGGATGTCCAGAACAGTTTTATATGACCGATGATGATTGGGACAGATACGACAAAGTAGGAAAGTACAGCCATCTCCGGCAGCAATAGCGACGGTGAAGAGCTCATCTTTTTTTAGTTCGCCGTGTCTTTTGCGATGGGATGTACGGCACATTTTTTGAGCCACTCCTGCACGGCATGGAACCTTTTCTTTGGAGAGGTTGCACAGACTGTATAGATCAAATGAATCTATGCAGCGGCTGACTCAACTCCGGGTTGGCCAAACTCAACCCAAACAAGGAAATGATATGAGCCTCAGTCCAGAAACCATCACCCAACTCCAGTCCATGCTGAAAGCAGACCCTGCACTCCTGGCACAAGTCCAGGCATCTGACGACGCAGCCAGCTCGGCTGCAGTGCTTATCAAGGCGGCTGCCACCAAAGGCATTGCCGTGAGCGCCAGCGACATCGCGGCGTATGTCGACTCCGTATCTGCCAAGCAAGGCGCCATGTCGGACTCCGAACTCGAACAGGTCGCAGGTGGCCGCGATTACACGGCCCTGTCCATCTTCACACTGGGCATCGGATGTGCTGTGGCGAGCATTGCGCGCGCTGCAAGCGGCGGTGACTGCAAGAAAGAACTGAATCTGTAATCACACCATCCGATGCAGGCACACTTCGCTATTGAATCAGTCGATGCGAAATGTGTCGCGCTTTTCTCATAAAGGCGGATGTAATCAATTCAAATGTCCCTGTTATCGGAGTCCCAATGAATCTCAAACCAGAAACCTTCAGTCAAATCCAGTCCATGCTTCAGGCAGACCCTGCCTTGTTGGAACAAGTTAAGGCACACACCGAGCCAGCGGGGGCTTCGGAGCTTATCGCTCGAGCCGCGTCCGCCAAAGGAATTCAGGTGGCACCGTCCGATCTGGTGGCATACGCCGAGGAGACTGCCTCCAACGACGGCGCCCTATCAGATGCGTGGCTCGAACACATCGCTGGTGGTTGCAAGAGGGTGACGACGGAACGCCAGGCAGCCTTTGTTTTCAACGCCAGTATAAAGGCGCTTGAACGCTATCAAAAAGGGCCCAACGCGACCATGGAAGGCTATGAGTTAACCCGGAAGATGGAATGTGAGATGTGCCCAGACTGATTGGACTGACTGATCCGCCATTGTCTGAGACTGAGGCTTTCATCTTTTCCATCGCATTTGATGGATGCCTTCTAAGGGACTCCACTGATGGGAATGGTGCGAATAGGGAACCTTTTTCGCTTGTGTGTTGCAAACCATGTACAAACGAACTGCGGACACTGAACACCCTGAGCCAATCGGTACGGGATGTACCTCGAACCCAACCAAGGAACGCCAATGACCACCACACCTAACATCATTAAGCAGATCCAGATCGTGCTTCATGCCGATCCAACATTGCAGGCACAGCTCAAGTCATGTACCGACGCCGACAGTGCAGCCACGCTGATCGTCAAAGCAGCTGTTAGCCAGGGTATTGAACTCGACAAGGCTGACATTGTGGCATGTGCCATGGCATCACCTCCATTGCAGTCGGCTGCGATTTCTGACGATGAACTCGACCTCGTCGCAGGTGGTGCATATGATCCAGGTGCGAAGCATGAGGCCGAAGTCAGAGCCCGAACCCAAGCGGAAGCCGTGCGACGCCAAGCTGAAGAGAGTCAGGCGTGGATCAAGACTCTTTATGACGCTCCAAAGTTTTACGGATGAGCCAAAAATCACACACAGAGGTCTCTCTTTTGGCAGGCAACCAAGAGAGGTCGACTGCGAGCGTGCAGAACGCGATGTCAGATACGGAGCTTGAGCTCGTCTCGGGTGCCGGCCAGCCGGTCATAGGGAATCCCGACATGACTGACCCGCAAGTTGCGCTGAGGTATCAGCAGCTTTCGCAGGGCTTCAGCACGGCTCACGGCGGCTCAGCAGCCTTGATCAAGTCGATGAGGGATGCATCCGACGCTCTGGTCCGAAAAATCTGATGCAGCGCCATGTCTGCACGCGGGCTTGCTAGTCGCGAATGGAACTATGGAACCTTTTCTACAGCCGCGTTGCAAAGCTTGTGTGGCTGTAGATACCTACGTGATAGGAAACGTTTCCCACCTCTCTGCGGCTCGGGTGGGAAACGTCAGCTCTTACAGAGCCGTTTAACGATTTGTATGGAAAGAAATCACCATGCGCAATGAAGAGCAAGGCAAGAAAATGGACCAGCTGATTGCCAAGTGCTGGGCAGACGATGACTTCAAGCAGAAACTGTTGGCTGACCCGGTGGCGACGCTGAAGGCGGAAGGTGTGGCATTGCCCGCCGGGCTGACGGTCAAGGCCGTAGAGAATACCGACTCCGTGTTTCACCTAGTGATTCCTACCAAACCGACCGACTTATCGGACGAAGATTTGGACAAGGTGGCCGGCGGTGGCTATCAATATGTGTACGAAAAAGACGATTCTGGAAGAACGAATAAGGTATGGCAGCCAGTATTTGAAAGTAAAGAGGAAGAAATGGAATGGGCGGGTCGTCAGTCAAGGCCGTACGTACGTTAATCAATCACCATCAAAACCAAGGACGTTTTATGACCGTGAAACCAGAAATCGTCACTCAGATCCAGACCGTGCTTCAAGCCGATCCGACATTGCAGGTTCAACTCAAGTCTTGTACCGATGCCAACAGTGCAGCCACGCTGATTGCCGAGTCGGCTGCGAACCGAGGCATTGATCTCAGCAGGACTGACGTTGTTGCCTGCTTCACAGCATCACCCTCATTACAGTCAGCTGCTATTTCTGACGACGAACTCGACCTTGTCGCAGGCGGTAAGTACACGCGTGCGATGCACGAGGCATTTGAAGCGCTCTTAGATGAGGTAATGAGAAAACTGGAATATGAAGAGTTGAATAGGGAGATACGGTGGTATTGGGACATATACGACTACAAAGGCCAATGAAGCGCTTGTAGATGAGGCAATAAGACAACGGGAATATGAAGAGTTGACGAGGACGTAGAGAGACAGATACTTCACAGACTATACGGGTTGACAGCAAACGTCCCGGACGCCATATCAGATTCCGAACTTGAGCTCGTCTCGGATGCCAGCCATCCGCTCATGGGAACCCCGACATGACTGATCCGCAAGTGGCAGTACAACTTGAACAGCTTTCGCAGGGCCTCAGCACGCCCCCCCGGCGGCGCATTCTTGATCAAGTCGATGAAAAATGCATCCGACGGTCTGACCTAGAAAATCTGATTTACTGCCATGGCCACGCAGGAGATGGCAGGATGTGCGTGGGCCCATGGAACCTTTTCTGCTGCCGCGTTGCAAAGTCGTATGGCTGAAGTACAAAATCCAGCCGGATCAGCCCTCAGTTATCACACAAGGAGTTACCATGAGCCTTACACCAGAGATCATTTCTCGCATTGGGAGAATGCTTCAGACAGACCCGCGATTGCTTTCGCAATTTCGTGCATGTCCTGATGCCGACAGTGCAGCAGCGTTTCTGGTCAACGCGGCCGCTGCACGCCAGCTGATGGTCAACCAGGTTGACATGGTTGCGCACCTCAATGCTATGACCGCCGCGCGTGGCTCCATTCCGGATGCCGACCTGAATGGCATGGCTGGCGGGGGGAGCTACGTGTTTGCGCTCCCGGAATTAATCTCGGATGCCAGTCTTGATCGCATCGCCGGCGGAGGGAGCTACTTGATTGCACATCCGGATGTCATCACGGCTGACTATCCTGTGGGCGTTGCCGGTGGAGACACTGCGGGGCCTAAGCAGCGCCAGAAGTGATCGGCATTTTTCGCGTACTACCGATTTGAATCGACGAGCGCAGAGCCGGACAGCATCGCCGGCGGCGTTGCGGCGTTGCAGGCATTGTGACGCCCGCTGGTGCAAGAACTATTGTCCGGGGCGATGGCCCAACGCGACAGGATTCCCGTCTGGCCTGAGGGCGCCAGCCGGTCCGCATGTCACGGCATTCAGACAGCCCCCATCAGAACCTGTAGCGAATGTTTTCAGATGGCCTGCTGCCAGGCAGGTACTTATCAGCCATCACCATAGTAGCGTCTGGCAATGGCATCAAGGTCAGCGGCAGCCTACATCTGGTGCGCTTACCCAAAAATCTGAGGGTCTACCAGACCCCATGCTGGCTGGCTCACCACGAGGCGATTCATGGAACCTTTTCTGCCCCCGCGTTGCAAAGTGGATGTGGCTGCAGTGAATATGGTCTTCAGCCATTCTGTGCAATTTCGTACCCGTGATACCAAGGACTCTCCATGACGCTCAAACAAGAAACCATCACCCAAATCCAGGCACTGCTTCAGGCCGACCCGGCATTGCTTGCACAAATCCAGTCGCTCGCCGAACCAGCTGAAGCCGCTGCGATTCTGGTGAAGGCGGCTGCCGCCAAGGGAATTGATGTGAATGCTCCCGATGTGGTGGCATTTGCCGAGTCAGCCAGGGCTTCACAGGGGGCTATGTCAGATTCGGAGCTTGAGCAGGTTGCAGGTGGTTCGATAGAGTTTGTCATGATGTCGCTAAAGTCGCTCGGATTTGGCTGCGCCATTCACTCCATCGTGAACGCAAGCAAAGGGAACGATTGCGACAAGTCACTCTGGTGATTATTCAACTGCATCCAGCGGGTTAGGCTGCCGGCACAAGCACTATCTGATGTATCAGTTAGCATTAAGTGGTGCTTGAGATCCTGGGGATGTTTTGGATCGCCTTGAGCAGTTCCGCTTCAACGTCCTTGAAGGTCTTCGCCATTAGCGGCTGAGCATCGGTTAACCCTACCGGGATTCGTCAGCGTGGCAAAAGAGTGACGGCGCCACGTGAATTTGATTGGCAGTATCTACAAACATGCAAGCTTTGATGGAACTTTTGGCGCCTGAATGTTGCTTACCTTGCAGAGATTGAAATTCCTGACCCTACCAGCCAAGATATAAATCAAACCCAACCAAGGAACGTCAATGACCACCGCACCCAACATCATCACGCAGATCCAGACCGTGCTTCAGGCCGATCCGGCGTTACAGGCTCAACTCAAGTCTTGTACCGATGCCGACAGTGCAGCTAGGCTGATTGTCAAGGCGGCTGCGAACCAGGGTATCGAGCTCAGCGAGGCTGACGTTGTTGCCTGCGGCAAAGCATCACCCTCATTGCAGTCGGCTGCTATTGCTGACGACGAACTCGATCTCGTCGCAGGTGGCGGTTCATTTGATCCAAATTATAAGTATTCGGGCCCTGTACTACGGGAAATACTTAGGTGGAAATACGAAGGCGGTGATTTTCCAGGCTCTTCCTCAGTCTGAGGGGGGCTCTGCAGGCTTGGCTTTTGGCGCTCGACCATCCATGCGCTGACGGTGGTCTCGGTCAGCCTCATGTCGTGCCGGTTGGCGCTGTTCACCACAACGGCCAGCGATAGGCATTGGCCCCGGTCAGCACGCTGCGCTTGACGCCGCTTTTGCCGCGATCCGTCGGGTTGGTTCCGGTTTTTTTCCCCGCCTAGCGGAGCTTTGGTCATGGCGCCATCGAGTGCCAGCCACGACTAGCCGCTGGCGTCCAAGGCCGTACCGATACCAGCACTATCTGATGAATCAGTTCGGATCAGGTCGTGCTTCAGGTCCCGGCGATTGCCTTGAGCAGTTCTGCCTCCAGACCCTTGAAAGTCCTTTTGGTCAGTGGCTGGGCATCCGCCATCCCGATCTCGGGATCGATTGGAAAGCTGTTGTAGATCACAGCCCAGGTCACGCCGTCGCTGCGGCGGTTGAGAAACGAATGGGTTCCGGCGATGAGGGAGCCACTGTGGTTCCATGAGCCGGGAGCCAGCGCCCAGGACAGTCCGGCCGCTGGTGCGGTGATACGGGGATCAGGGCTTTGCATCAGTGCGACGGTCGAAGATTTGAGCAACCGGGCAACGCCAGAGCGTCCGTCGATGGCGTCAGCAAAGCGAACGAGATCGGTGCTGGTCATCACCCAGCCACCATGGGAGTCCATCGTTCGCAAGTGAAAGGCAGCATAGGCCAGTTTGCCCGATCCGATGCCGGTCTGGGAAGGTACGTCCTGTGGCCAGCGGGGATCGTCGTAGTACACCGCTTCTCCCTCGAACCGCTCTGCCAACTTGTCCATTCCGATGCGCGCGGCGGTGATGCCCGCCGGTGCGAGCACCAGCTGTCGGGTCGCCGTCTCATAGTCCATACCCGTGCGCCGCTCGATGATTCGCCCGAGAATGTTGTATCCGAAGTTGCTATAGGAGTATCGGGTGCCCGGTGCGAAATCCAGCATCCGCTCGCGAAGCATGAACTCGATCACGTCGGCACCGCTGGCCGGGGCGGGAATGCCCATCGCCTTGGCAATGGTGACCAGGTCGTACTGCGGCTCGTAGACATTGCTGTCCCAGCCACTGCTGTGCTGCAGCAGGTCCCTAAGCGTGATGTCGAGAACCCGCCGGTCTCGCACCGTTGCGTAACGGGCATCGGGCAGCAAGCCGCGAGGACCAAAGACCTTGCGTTCGAGCGCACCGGGCAACTCGTCTTCAAACAGCTTGAGCACCACCATGCCAGTGATGGGCTTGCTGATGCTTGCGATGCGCATCAATGTGCGACAAGTCAACGGAACCCGCGCATCGCGATCCGCCCAACCGAATCCCTGACTGAACACGATACGCCCTTCATGCGCCACACAGAGGCTGGCCCCGGGAATCTGCAGCTCGCCGATCGTCCTGACCATGTAGCGACTGAGCGCAGCAAACTGCGGCGCAGACTCTGCTGTGCCGGGTGAAAAAGTCCCGCGTCCGGCACAGCCAAGAAGAAAGCCTGGAATGGACAGAGTGAGACAGCGACGGCTGATGTCTTGCATGGGATCTTTCTGGTGATTTGTTATCCGGGCAAGCCCGCCGGGAAACAGCACGGGGACGGCGCCACAGCTTCACTCATGACCTAATGACAGGACCTGGAATGCCTGGCATGCCAGACATCACGGCGTCAAAGCTTGCAGCCGACGCAGACAGGTCTGCGGCCAGTGACTGCCAAGCCGCACCGGCAGAAAGCAGGGGGGCTGAACCGGCCCCGGTAAACATGCGGAGGGAATTGATCTCCGGGGGCAGGACGCTGAAATTGCCGCCCGAGATTTTCTCCAGCGCAGTATCCGGAATGGCCTGATCGGTAGCATGCTCCGCGGTGGGCGCCTGCAAGGTTGGCACACCGATACCCTCGGCCGAGGCCGCCTTGGCAAGGATAGCGGCCGCATCGACGGGGCTGGCGCAGGAGCGGATGGCTGACACCAGCGCCGGAGAAGTCTCCAGCATGGCTCTGAGCTGTGCAATGGTTTCTGGCGTGAGTGTCATGAGAACTCCTTATTTAAGTCGGAGACATCAAACTCATACTGAAAATGTAGGGGCAAAATAGAAGCGTCTCCTTTTGAAATTTCTATTTTTCTCCTACATTTAATACTACTGAGAATTAGCTAAGTAATCTGAAATCCTTATCCTTTCTCAGGCGGAAACTTTTTAACCCAGATTGTCTGTCCCCTTCTTGGACCGTTGGGCACAACTTGCCATGAGCCCAAGTAGCCGCCATCACCTATTTGGTAATCAATTTGGCCGCCCGCTACTTTATCTAAATCTTCCATTGATAACGCTTCAATATTTTTATTAAGACGCATTAATGGGAACACGTTTTCAGGCAAAGCATTTGCTTCCGCTTCCGTTTCTACAAATTTTAAAGTAACCCCTTTATTTAAAGTTACCCCTGCATCGATTAATGCTTGTGAAGGATTTTCCATAAACACGTTCATATCTACTCGTTTAAGGCATTCTTGCAACGTTTCTTCGGTCATATCGGTACAAGACTTGAGTTGTACCTGCAACGCCGGGTCGGCCTGAAGCATGGTCTGGATTTTGGTGATGATTTCTGGTTTTAGGGTCATGAGGATTCCTTATTCAGGTCGGAGACATCAAACTCAATCACGCTAGCCCTTTGGATAGTCCAAGTCAGGATCGCCACCAGGGACCCCCCCGGCAGGGGCCGACCCGGCAGCAGACAGCCACTCGAGTTCGCCATCGCTCAGGGCCCGGGTAAAGGGCTTTCGGGTCTGGCGTGTTTTCTGCTCGGGCTCGGGCCGCGCAGGAAGTCTGGCATAGCGCTGCGCGAGCAGGGCGAGGGCAGCATCAAGCTGCGCCAGCTGCGCATCTCCCGCGGCAGTCAAGTCGCCGGCTTCACCATCAGACGGGGGGGGCTTCAAAGGCTGGTTTTCTTTCATGACACGGTCCGCTTCCAAACAGTGAGTAACGCATGAAGGGAAAAGGTTCCATCGATCAAACGAGATATTCCTTCAATTCCAGTACCAGCTGCGCCCGGGCACGGGACAGGCGGCTCTTGACCGTCCCCAGGGGGACATCCAGCAGGTTGGCGACATCCTGCAAGGCCATGCCCTCCAGCCGCACCAGCACGGTCACTTCGCGCATGTCGGCAGGCAGACGGGCCAGTGCTTTGTCGAGCGCAGTCAGCATTTGCCGCTGACCCAGCTGCTCCTCAGGGGCTTCATCGGCCCCGAGCAGCACTTCAAGGTGATCGTCATCGGGCAGTTCGACCTCATGTCTGGCTGGTCCCCGGTTGCGATGGTTGCGGGCCAGGTTCAAGGCAATACCCAGCAGCCAGGTGGAAAACTTCGATTCCTTGCGGAACCCCGGAATTTTCTTCCATGCCGCGAAAAATGTCTCCTGCGCCAACTCCTCGGCCACAGCTTGGTGACGCACCCATTTCATCTGGAAGCGAAACACTAGCTGGTAATGCTCCTTCACCAGCACGTCAAAAGCTGCCGAATCGCCCGCCGCTGCCAGAGTGACAAGATGCATCGTACGGGCCAGTGCGACATCGTCCGCACCACCGACAGGAACTGCCACATTGACTGAGACCAGAGAAATCATAGTCGGTGCTTTCATCCTTGAAACTGACATCAGGCGATCTGCCGGCGGGCAAGCTCGGCAAATGCCCCATTGCGTTGCATCAACTCGTCGTAGGTGCCTGTTTCGACCACCCGGCCTGCGTCGATCACGAAAATCCGGTCGGCTTGGACCACTGTTGACAGCCGGTGCGCAATCACCACCCGGGTCGCCCTGAGGGCACTGACACTGTTGGCCACAATCGCCTGCGTGCGGTTGTCGAGTGCGCTGGTGGCTTCATCAAACAGGAGGATGCGGGGCTTGCGGACAATGGCGCGTGCCACCATCAAGCGCTGCTTCTGCCCGCCCGAGATGGTGCCTGCGCCTTCGGAAATCACCGTATGCAGGCCCATGGGCATTGCCTTGATGTCATCTTCCATGCCGGCCATCACGACGGCCTGCATGGCATCTTCATGGGTGAGAGGGGCAGAGCCGACGATGTTGGTGAAAATGTCGCCGGGCATCAGCTTGCCGTTCTGGAGCACGACGCCCAGTTGGCGGCGCACGGCCTGCACATCCAGGCCAGCAAGGTCCTGGCCGTCGTAATACACGCCACCGGACAGAGGGGTTTCGAAGCCGAGTAGTAGCCTGAACAGGGTCGATTTGCCAGATCCGGACGGACCGACGAAGGCTACAAACTCCCCCGGCTCGATGCGAATGCTGACATCGGTCAACGTCATCGGGCCATCGGCCGCGTAGCGGAAGTTCAGGCCACTGAGCTCGATGGCACCCGTCAACTGGCCGGGGGCAGCGCGCTGTTCACTGACCTCGGGCAACGTGGTCAATATGGGCTTGGCACGCTCGTACAGGGGCACGATGTTCAGGGCTGCCGTCAGGGCGCTGGTCATGCCCAGCGTGGCCGCCATGAACTGGCCAAAGGCGCTGTTAAATGCCATGAAGCTGCCGGTCGACATGTCGCTCGTATAGAAGGCGACCACCATGAACAGCAACAGCGAGCACAGAACGATGTAGCCCGAGTCAAACACCGCCATGCCGTTGGCCAGGCTGCGGATTCTGAAATCCAGCGTCTTCTGCCTGGAGAAGGCCTCTGCCCAACGCACAAACGCGCGCTTTTCCGCACCACCACCCCGCAGCTTGGCCATGCCGTTGAGGAGCTGAAACACCAGGCTAGAAATGTCGCCCTGGACCTGGTAGGTCTGGCGCTCCAGCCGGAGGCGGTAGAAGTTGACCGCAGTGGTGACCAGCAGCGAAACCAGCACCAGCGCAGTGGCCAGAAATGCGAGCTTGATGTCGATGAAAAACAGGTACCCGAAGCTGAACAGGCCAAACAGCCAGCCGAACACGGCCGTTTGAACGGTGCTGGTCAGGATGCGCAAAATCGCGTCAATGCCGAAAGCGCGTTGGGCCAGATCGCCGGCAGCATATTCCCGGAAAAACGGCACAGGCAACCGAAGCAGGCGGTCGATCACGGCTGGCTGATTGGCGTTGTCGATACCGCTTTCCACCCGCAGGATGGCCAGCCCGCGCGTGAGTTCAAACGCGGCAATCGAAATCGAAGCTGTCGTCAG
>CALSAU010000005.1:0-16636 GCA_943372985.1 Polaromonas sp. YR568
CGCGCGTCTCGGCCGGCTTAAAAGCCATCAAGCCAGAAAGACTGCAACAGGACAACTCAACCCTCCGCGTGGCGGAAGGCTTCGTTCGTGGTTAATAAAACATCAACCATCAAACGAATATGCGGTTCAGCTGGTAATTCAGCGTGAAGCGGTGACTCCGAAGGTGGAGTCCAAAAGTGTGAGGTAGATGTACAAATGCTGCGCACCCCTGTGCGTCTGCAAGCCCATGATTATGCCATGCTTTGCGGGTTTTCACCAAGCACTCATTTCACGGGACGGAAAGAAGAGCCCTCGGAGCCTTCCGACCAGCGGTTGGCGATCACTTCAGGAAGTGTTCGCGGTAGTGCTCCAGTTCGTCAATGGACTCGTGCACATCGGCCAGCGCCGTATGACTCTGGCGCTTCTTGAAGGCGCTGTAGACCTCCGGGCGCCAGCGCTTGGCCAGCTCCTTGAAGGTGCTCACATCGATGTTGCGGTAATGCAGGAAGGCTTCGAGGCGGGGCATGTACTTCACGAGAAAGCGGCGGTCCTGGCTGATGGTGTTGCCGCACAGCGGCGAAGCGCCTTTGGGCACGTACTGCGCCAGAAAGGCCAGCAACTGCGCCTCGGCCTCTTCCTCAGTCACGGTGCTCGCCTTGACCTTGTCGATGAGCCCACTGCGGCCGTGCGTGCCCTTGTTCCAGGCGTCCATCTGGTCCAGCAGTTCATCGCTCTGGTGGATGGCGATCACCGGGCCCTCAATGCGCGGCGTGAGTTGCGGCCCCGTCACAATGACGGCGATCTCGATCACACGCTCTTTTTCCGGGTCCAGCCCGGTCATTTCGCAGTCCAGCCACACGAGGTTCTGGTCGGATTTCTTCAGTACGGTTTCAATTTCAGGCATCTTGCGATTCTCGCCGATAGCCTAAACTTCACTTCATGCCCGACATGCCGCCCAACTACTCTCTTGCATTCACGCTGGTGTTTGCGAGCTTGATCGTCCTCGGACTGATCACCCGGTTCTACCTGGCCACCCGACAAATCCGCCACGTCGCACGCCACCGTGACGCGGTACCGGCGGCCTTTGCCGCCAACATCACGCTGCAAGCCCACCAGAAAGCGGCGGACTACACCATCGCCAAGACGCGCTTCGGCCTGCTGGAAACCGCGTTTGCATCGGCCGTATTGCTGGGCTGGACACTGCTGGGCGGCATTGACGCATTGAACGGCGCGATTGCCGAGTCAGGCATCGCCGCCTATGGCCCACTGCTTCCGCAGCTGGCGCTGCTGGCCGCTTTTGGCCTGATCAGCGGCCTGCTTGACCTGCCGACGGCGCTTTACAGCACCTTCCGAATTGAAGAGCGATTTGGTTTCAACAAGATGACGCTGCGGCTGTGGGTCACCGACCTGCTGAAATCCACCGCGGTGGGCGTGGTGATCGGCCTGCCCATCGTGGCGCTGATTCTCTGGCTGATGGGCAGTGCCGGCAGCCTGTGGTGGCTGTGGGCCTGGGGTGCCTGGATGGGTTTCAACCTGCTGGTGCTGGTGCTTTACCCGACGGTGAGTGCACCGATGTTCAACCAGTTCAAGCCCCTTGACGACGAGGCGCTGAAGGCCCGTGTGACGGCGCTGATGACGCGCTGCGGCTTTGCCGCCAAGGGACTGTTCGTGATGGACGGCAGCAAGCGCTCTGCACACGCCAATGCCTACTTCACCGGCTTTGGTGCTGCCAAGCGAGTGGTGTTCTACGACACGCTCCTCAAGCAGCTCGACCCCGATGAAGTCGATGCGGTGCTGGCCCATGAACTCGGTCACTTCAAGCACAAGCACATCATCAAGCGCATCGTCGCCATGTTCGCCATGAGCCTGGCCGGCTTTGCCCTGCTGGGATGGCTCTCGTCACAGGTCTGGTTCTATACCGGCCTGGGTGTCACGCCGAGCCTTGCGGCCGCCTCGGGCGGGACCCCGAACGATGCACTGGCGCTGCTGCTGTTCATGCTGGTGGTGCCGCTGTTCAGCTTCTTTATCTCCCCGGTGTTCGCGCAGTTCTCCCGCAAGCACGAGTTTGAAGCCGACGCCTACGCCGTCTCGCAAACCGATGGCTCGGCGCTGCAAAGCGCGCTGCTCAAGCTCTACCAGGACAACGCCAGCACGCTGACGCCTGACCCGGTCTTCGTGAAGTTCTACTACTCCCACCCACCAGCTTCCGAACGGCTCGGCCGCATGCTGTCCTCTTCCCCTTCTTCCTCCTCAGCTTCCCCCGCCACCCCATGAGCAACCCTGTCCACCAGAACCGCCGCGCCCTCAGCGCGACCGAAATCGTCACCCAGCTGAGCAAGCTCAACGGCGAGCAGGCACTGGGCTGGCGCCTGATCGACGGCGCGTTGGAGAAGACCTTCCGCTTCAAGAACTATTACGAGACGATGGCCTTCGTCAACGCCATTGCCTTCATTGCCAATGCGGAAGACCACCACCCCGATCTGGCGGTGAGCTACAGCCAGTGCACCGTGCGGTTCAACACGCACGACGTCAAAGGTGTGTCGGTAAGCGACTTTTTCTGCGCGTCCAAGGTTGACGCGCTGCTGGCTTGAGCAAACCCGCTCGGCCCTCTGCAGCGCCCGTAGCGGGTACCCTGCCCGGTCTGGTGGTTGCCGGTTTCGGCCGGCACGTGCTGGTGGAAACGCCGTCCGGCGAACGCGTCATCTGCCACCCTCGCGGCAAGAAAAGCCAGGCGGTGGTGGGTGACCGGATCCGCTGGCTGCCTTCGGAGGACGAAGGGACGATTGAAAAAGTCGAGATACGCGACAACCTTTTTTATCGGCAAGACGAACTGCGCACCAAGTCGTTTGCAGCCAACCTCGATCAGGTGCTGATCCTGATGGCAGCCGAGCCAGAGTTCTCGGAAAGCCAGCTCACCCGAGCGCTGATCGCTGCCGAGGCAGAGCGCATCACCCCCATCATTGCCCTGAACAAAAGCGATCTGGCCGAACCCTTTGGCCGTGCATGGGATCGTCTCGCACCCTATCGGCAGATGGGCTACCGCATGCTGAAACTGGCCATCAAGCCGAAAAGCCAGCCATCGACCGACATGGCTCAGCAGGCCCAGCACACCGAGCTGATGCAGTTGCTCCAGGGCAAAAAAACGCTGGTGCTAGGGCCCTCAGGCGCCGGCAAGAGCAGCCTCACCAATCTTCTGGTGCCCGAGGCCAAGGTCCTCACTGCCGAGATTTCGCAGGCACTCAACTCCGGTAAACACACCACCACCAGCACCACGCTGTACTGGCTGGATGCCGGTCGTACCACCGCGCTGATCGACTCACCGGGTTTTCAGGAGTTCGGCCTGCACCACATCGACCCGATGCAACTGGCGGGCTACATGCCGGACCTCAAAGCCCACGCGCAAGCCTGCAAGTTCTACAACTGCACGCATCTGCATGAGCCGGGTTGTGGGGTGATTACCAACGTGAACGCGGCGCCAGGCATCAGCGTCATCAGTGGTCATCGCTATCGCCTGTACGGCGAGTTGTTTGCCGAGCTGTCGCAGTCGCGGTACTGAGCCAGCGGTCCGCTCTGGTGCGCTATCCCAGCAAACGCGCCAAGGTCAGCAGCGCTAGCAGCACCATCCAGAGCACCACCGAACGCCAGACCAGCCCCACGATGCTGCGCAGATGCGCGACCTCGGGCTCACGACCGGGCGTGGTCTCGGTGACCGCCGGGCCATCCAGTGCGTTCAGGCCCTCCGCCTGAAAGGCCTGTGAGGCGTCGGGCGAGAAAGCCGGCTTCAGCACCTCACCACCGAGGCGCACGTTCACCGCGCCCGAAGTGGCCGCAAGGATGATGCCGTCGTTGTGGCTCTCTGCTGCCATTGGCTCAGCTACCTGCAGGCGCTGGGTGTAGTTGCGCCACGCGTCGATGGCATCCTCAAAGCTCCCGACCACGGCAAAACCCAGCGAAGTGACACGTGCGGGCACAAAGTCAATGATGCCCCAGGCCTGGCTGGCCACCTGCTGCAGTGCCGAACTGGCACCCTCGCCGGCAGCCGCAGCAGACTGCCGCTTGTAGGCCCAGTAACGCGACACAAACTCGCTCATGCGGTAGAAAACGGCACCTGCAGGCCCCAGCCCCAGCGCTGCCAGCACCGAAAACCACCCCAGCACACCAAACACATGCCGGTGTGCGGCCAGCACCGAGTACTCGATCACATGGCGGACGATCTCGCTGCGTGGCAACTCACTGGCATCGACCTGGCGCCACTGGGCCAGCAGGTCACGCGCAGCGGTTTCATCGCCATCGTCGAGGGCGTCACGGATATCCGTGAAGTAGTGACTGAACTGCCGGAAACCGAGCGTGACGTACAGGATCGCCACGCTCCAGACAAATGCCAGCAAAGGGTTCACGGTCCAGAGCAGCCAGTGGATCGCAAGAGTCAGCAGCGCGGGTGCCACGACCGCGACCGTCCACGCGATCCACCCATGGTGCGGTTTGCCAGCATCCAGACTGCGATTGGTCCATCGTGCCCAGGCACGAAAACCCGCATGAACCCAGTTGCCCCGGGCCAACGGTCGGGCCTGTTCCACCAGAAGCGCAAACAGCACGGCAAGAAAGCTCATGGTTAATGATACTGCCCTGGAGTGCCCGCCTCCATGAACTCTTCAAGCCAGCCCGAGCCGCGGAACCGGCTTCGCCGGGCCGCAGGCGGGTGGCCCCCTCAGGGGGGCAGGGAGTTACGCGAAGCGAACGACCGTGGGGGCGCTATTTCTGGTGGGAACAGCCTACACGCAGTGAGCCCGGACGGGGGCGGGCCTATTCACGCGCTGAGAAAGCGATAGAGATTGCGCAACATGCCAGCGGTGGCACCCCAGATGTAGCGTTCGCGGGATTCGGCGTCATCACCGCCCAGGATGGGCTCCAGATAGGGCATCGACAGCCATTGCCTCAGGACGCCATCAAACTCCACTTCGTGACGGCGATGGTGGGCTGGGTTCATCAGGTACCACAGCGGCACTTCGAACACGTCGGCCACCTCGCCAGGATTGGGCTGCAATTCGAACCCGGGTTCCACCAGCGCCACCACCGGCGTGATGACGAAGGCGGTGCCGGTGACATAGGTGGGTAAGGTGCCCAGCACTTCCACATGCCCGGAGGGCAGGCCAATCTCCTCGCGGGCTTCACGCAAGGCGGTGTCGATGGCATCGCGATCGCCCTCGTCGGTGCGGCCACCCGGCAACGCGATCTGGCCCGAATGGGTAGAGAGGTTGGTGGTGCGCTCGGTCAGCAGCAAGGTGAGTTCATCGCGCATCACCAGCGGCAGCAGCACGGCCGCCAGTGCAGGCGTGCGGTCGGTGAACTTCTTTTCCACGCTGTGCTCGGGCGTCCAGACTGGCGGATGGCGGAAGCGGTCACGCAGGGCCTGCGGCTGCAGCCGGTCAGTGCTCACGCCTTCCAGATGGGCATCGGTGCCGAGCACCGGAATGTTGCGCGGATCGAATTTGGGCAGGGGTTTGGATGCGTTCATCAGCCCTCCAGATTAGCAGGCATCCCATGATCGAAGTAGATTGGCGCAGACATGAAAAAGCCGCCTCAAAAGGCGGCTTTCAGGGAACGCACAAGTGGGCTCAGGCTGCCTTGGCGCCCAGCTTTTCCTTGATACGTGCCGACTTGCCGCTGCGGCTGCGCAGGTAGTACAGCTTGGCGCGACGCACGTCACCGCGGCGCTTGACTTCGATGCCGGCGATCAGCGGGCTGTAGACCTGGAACGTACGCTCCACGCCTTCGCCATTCGAAATCTTGCGCACGATGAAGCTGGAGTTGAGGCCGCGATTGCGCTTGGCAATCACCACGCCTTCAAATGCCTGCACGCGCTTGCGGTTACCTTCAACCACGTTCACGCTCACGATGACGGTGTCACCAGGTGCGTACACGGGGATGGTCTTGTTGAGACGGGCAATTTCTTCCTGCTCAAGGGTCTGGATCAGATTCATGGTTGTTTCCATTTCACTTTTTCGTTCATTCACGCGCTACGCTAAAGACCGCAATTCCAGGGACTTCCGGGGAAGTCGCTCATGGTCGCAGTGGCCGCCAGAGGATCGAAAAGCCTTTGATTATAGCAATTCGGGCACTTGCCGGGCAAATCAGCCTTGGATTCGGGGCAAGCCCGCCAGAAAAGCCTCGTCCTGTGCGGTCAAAACACCACGGCTGCGCGCTTGTTGCACCAGTTCAGGGCGTTTTGACTTAGTAAAAGCCAGCCGTTGCTCACGCCGCCAGCGTTCAATGTGCGCGTGATTGCCGGACATCAGCACTGTTGGAACCACATGCCCGCGCCAGGCCTCGGGGCGGGTGTAGTGCGGGCAGTCCAGCAGTCCGTCGAGCGCGGGATTGAAGCTGTCCATCTGGTGGCTGCCTTCGTCGTTCAGTACACCGGGCTGCAGTCGGGCCACAGCGTCCAGCAGCGCCATCGCGGCAATTTCGCCACCTGACAACACGAAATCACCCAGACTGATCTGCACGTCGACATGGTTATCAATGAATCGCTGGTCCAGCCCCTCGTAGCGGCCGCAGATCAGCACCGCACCGCCACTTGCCGACCAGCGCTCCACCGCAGCATGGCTCAGCACCTCGCCCACGGGGGAAAAAAGCACGGTTGGCGCCGGCTCGGAGCCCGCCCCGGCACGCTCAGCGCGCGCGGCGTCCAGACACAGGGCCAGCGGCTCGGCCATCATCACCATGCCAGGCCCGCCGCCGAAGGGGCGGTCATCCACGCGGCGGTAGCTGCCATCGGCAAAATCACGCGGGTTCCACAGCTTGACCTCGACCTGACCCGACTCATAGGCGCGGCGCGTCACGCCGCACAGCAAAAACGGCGCAAACAGTTCAGGGAAGAGGGTGATGACGTCAAAGCGCATGGTGGAACCGCAATTTAGCACTGGCTTTGCAAAGCACTGCGTGCCCAGCACGCACGACGCCCGAATGCAGTGTCAGTAATCAGACTGCCAATCGACGGTGATGCGCCGGGCCGGCAAATCAACGTTGTCGACGTAGACTGAAACAAAGGGAATCATGCGCTCAGCGGATGCGCTGGAGCCGTCTTCGCGGCTCACGCTGTACTCCACGCACAGCACTGACTGGGGACCGGTGGTCATCAGGTCGCGTACGGTGCCCAGAGCCACGCCTTCGCGGTTGACCACATCGAGGCCAATCAGGTCGACCCAGTAGTACTCGTCCTTGGAAGCAGCTGGAAAGGCACTGCGCGGCAGGAAGATGCGCGTCCCGCGAATCGCTTCGGCTGCGTTGCGGTCGTCCATGCCAGCAAACTTGGCGACGACGGAATCGGAATGGGTTTTGACCTCCTCCACCTGCACAGACTGTGTGCCGGAGAAAGCCGAAAAGCCGGGCCTGAATTTGGCTTCAGGTGCCTCCAGAAACCAGGAGGGGGCGGTAAACAAGGCAGCCGGGTCGGTGCTGTGGGGCAAGATTTTCACCCACCCTTTCACGCCCCATGCATCCAGGACGCGTCCGACTTCAATCGCATCGTCTGGCAGGCTTGAGGGGCTCAAACCCGCCGACGACTTGAGGCCGGACGACATCAGGAATTCGGGCTGCCCGGCGCTCAGGCGGCCTTGGCGGCGCCTTGCTTGACGAGACGCTCGACGGTCGGCGAAGGCTGGGCGCCCACACCGATCCAGTGGGTCAGACGGTCTTGCGCAATGCGCAGGCCTTCTTCGCCACCTTTGGCGATCGGGTTGTAAAAACCGATGCGCTCGATGAAACGGCCATCGCGGCGAACGCGTTTGTCAGCCACAACGATATTGAAAAAAGGACGGTGCTTGGAACCGCCGCGGGAGAGTCGAATGACGACCATGATTTATCCTTCGGGTGGGGGGACAGGCCATCAAATAGCCCTGAAGGCCTTGACGACACGAACCCCGGAATGTTCTGCAGCGCTTGAGACACACGACATGGCCACCCGGCCAGCGAATTGCTGCAAAGCCTGAGATTATAGCCCGGCGGTGCGTTTTTCCGCAAAATCAGGCTGTCCCCCGCCGTACGGGCCCCAACAACCAACCCTCGCGAACCTCACCATGCCTCTGATACGCCCCAGCCAGGACCACGATATTCCGGCCGTCACCGCCATTTACGCCCATCACGTGCTGCATGGCACCGGTACGTTTGAAACCGAGCCCCCCAGTGCAGCCGACATGACCAGCCGGCGCGCCGACGTGCTGGCCAAAGGCTTGCCCTACCTCGTGGTGGAGCAGGACGGCCAGGTCATCGGATTCGCCTATGCGAACTGGTTCAAGCCACGGCCCGCCTACCGTTTTTCGGTGGAAGACTCGATCTACATGGCGCCCGGCCTGCACCGGCAGGGCCTCGGGCGTGCACTGCTGGCGGAGCTGCTGGCACGGCTGGAGGCAGCAGGTATCCGCAAGGCCATGGCCGTCATCGGCGACTCGGCCAATGCCGGCTCAATTGGTGTTCACCGCTCACTGGGTTTTACCGAGGTCGGCACGGTCAAGTCGTGCGGATGGAAATTCGGCGCCTGGCGCGACATTGTCATCATGGAAAAAACCCTTGGCGCCGGTGACACCAGACCCCCTGCAGAAGCGGGTTAATGCGCCAGGGTTTGATGAGGTTTGATAATCAGGCGATGACATCTCCATCCACCCTGCCCCTTGCAACAGCGCGCACTGCTACCAAAAACAAGACCATCACCACCTGGCTGGCTTTCATTGGTGGCCAGTTGGGCCTTCACCGCTTCTACCTGTTCGGCCCGCGCGATGTGTGGGCTTGGCTGCACCCCGTGGCGGCCGCGCTGGGCTGGTGGGGCGTGATGCGTGTGCGCACCTACGGCCAGGACGACCAGTTTGCCTGGCTGCTGGTTCCGCTGCTGGGGTTTACGGTTGCAGCAGCAGCACTGACGGCCATTGTTTACGGGTTGACCTCGGCGGAGAAATGGAACGCGCGCTACAACCCCGGCCACCCCGACTCACGTGCCGGTCACACCAATTGGCTGACCATCGGTGCAGTGGTGTTCGCCCTGCTGTTCGGCACCATTTCCCTGATGTCCAGCATTGTGTTCAGCTTCCAGCGCTACTTTGAATACCAGGTGGAAGAGGCACGCAAGATCAGCCAGTGATGGGATCAACGGGTCGAGCGCTGACAGGTCGAGGAATTCGTCACGGAATTTGTCAGAAATGCGTCAAGAATGCGTCAAGAATGCGTAAAGCTTGCGTCAGCTGCAAGCCTCAGCGCGCGCGCTTGCCAAAAGGGCTACGCATAAATACCAAGTGCAAGCGTCGGTTTAATGGGTCGTAATACAGTCAGTCTCGCCTATGTCGGCATGACATGCTGGCGCAGGTTCGTCAACACATGCATCACCACTGTTGAAACCCGTCGCCATATTCAAAGGAACTGACAACATGAAAACCAACCGCAGAACATTCGTCGTGCACACCCTCACCGGCGCTGGCGCCCTTTCCGCCATGAGCCTGGCGGGTGTCGCTCACGCACAACCCATGCTGGCCGAAGCCGATGCACAGGCTGCAGCCCTGGGTTACAAAGCAGACGCCACCAAAGTCGACAAGGCCAAGTTCCCCAAATACGCCGCTGGCCAGTTGTGCAACAACTGCGCGCTCTATCAGGGCAAGGTCACTGACGCCGCTGCAGGCTGCCCGCTGTTCGCAGGCAAGCAGGTGGCCGGCAAGGGCTGGTGCAGCGCCTACGCCAAGAAGGCTTAATAAGGAAGGCCGATGCGCCCGGATTCAGCACCACGCGGCTGAATCCGGCGCAGTCAGTCGTCAAAAAAGGGCTGTGCGTCATCGCACAGCCCTTTTTTCATGGTGTTTAACAAAGTGACAGGCAACGCCTTCTGCGAGGCAGCACCCACTGCGCGGCACATCCGGTGAACCCGATTCGCTAGCCCACCAGCATCAACACCAGCGTCAGAGTGGCCAGCGCCAGCACCGTGGACACCACCACACTGGCGGTCGTCAGCTCTTCCGCCACCTTGTAGCGCTGGGAGAACAGGAACACGTTGGCACCAATTGGCAAGGCGGCCGCCAGCACCATCACGGTCATCGGCAAACCCGTCACGCCAAGCAGCTTGCACAGGCCGAACACCAGCAGTGGATGCAACAGGTTCTTCGCAGCAGCAAGCGCCAGCGCCGGTCGCCAATGGACACCCACCGGTGTGTTGGCCAGCGTCACACCCACCAGCACCAGCGCCAGCGGGCCGAACGCAGTAGCCAGCAGCTCAAGAGGTTTGTCAATCACGGCGGGCATCACCCAGCCGGTCTGCGCAAACAGCAGCCCGGCCATGATGGGCAGCGGCACGGGATGAAGCAATGAACTGCGAATGGCCATCAGCACCGTCTTGACCGGGTGCGGTGGTTCTTCGGCCGAATCCGCTGCGGCGCCTTGCCGGGCCTCCCTGGCCACGGCCAGCTCCAGCACCACGGTGGCACTGGTCAGGAGCACCAGCGAGTGCACCGACACCAGCGTGAACAGTGTGACCAGCCCCTGCGGGCCATACATCAGGCCAATCAGCGCGATGCCGATCATCACCGTGTTCGAAAACGTGCTGGCCAGTGCCAGAACCGCCGCGCGGCGATTGAAGCCCTGCACCAGCAGGGTACCGCCGAACAGGATGGCCACCGCGATGAAATAGGCCAGTACCGGCCGGAAATCCAGCTGCTCCACGCGCACCTTGCTCATGGTGCGGAACAGCAGCGCGGGGGTCAGCAGAAGAAAGATCAGGTTGGAAAGATCCCGAATCGCCACCGGCCTGATCCAGCTGGCGCGGCCGGCGATGAATCCGCAGGCAATCAACAAAACAATCGGACACAGCGAGGCAAATACCAGCGAATTCATCGTGCGATCTTAGAGCCTGTTCGCCATGCGGCCCCTGAAGCATGACCTGCGATGACCTGCCGTGGCCGACCATGACCTGACGAACGAAACCCGGCCTGCATCAGCGGTATAAAGAGCAGATGAATGCGACGACTCCTGCCTCCACCCCACTTGTGCAACGGCAAACCCATCTTCGCAGCCACTGCTATCACGGACTGGCTCCGGGCGCACACCTGCTGGTGACTGGCGCCGTGCATGGCAATGAGACCTGCGGCACCCGCGCCATCCTGCAGATGCTTCAGGACATCGATGCAGGCACGGTCGCGATCGAACGCGGCGCAGTGACCTTTGTGCCGGTGACTAACCCTCTGGCCTTCCAGCTCGGGCAGCGCGTCGGTGACCGCAACCTCAACCGCAACATGGCGCCCAGCGCGATTCCGCAGGATTTCGAGGACCGCATTGCCAACGTGCTGTGCCCCCTGCTTGACGCGCACGATGTGCTGCTCGATCTGCACTCCTTTCACACCGGCGGCAGCCCCTTCGTGATGATCGGCCCGCAGGACAATCGCGGCACGCTGGAGCCTTTCTCCCATGCGGCCGAAGAAATGCAGCTGGCCCTGCACACCGGTCCGTACCGCATCGTCGAAGGCTGGCTGGACACCTACGCGCGCGGGGTGCAGCGTCGCGCCGCCGCCCCACCACCGGCCACTGGCGTGCGAACCCAGACCCTGGTGACCAACCCGAACTACGGCGTCGGCACCACGGAGTACATGCGTTCGCGCGGCGGCTATGGCATCACACTGGAATGTGGCCAGCATGATGACCCGCAGGCGGTGGGGGTTGCACGCCACGCCATCCTGCAGACGCTGGCGCTGCTCGGCATCAACAACGGACCGCTGATGCCAGAGCCCGCATCGCGCGAGATTCTGCGGCTGGTGGATGTGACCGACCGCGAGCACACCGGCGACCAGTTCACGCGCGAATGGCGCAGCTTCGATGCGGTGAACGCGGGCGACGTGATCGGCACACGCCACAGCGGTACACCGGTCACGGCACCGGCGGACGGTTTTGTGGTGTTCCCCAACCCGCGCAGCGAGGTCGGCCAAGAGTGGTTCTACTTCGCCCAGCGCAGGGCTTGACTGCTCGCAGCAACCAATTCACGCCTTGACGCGTGAGGCAAAGGTCTTGCGGAACTTCTCGACCTTTGGCCCGACCACAAACGCGCAATAGCCCTGATTGGGGTTGTTCTCGAAGTAATCCTGGTGGTAGGCCTCGGCTGGCCAGTAGTTGGCCAGCGGTTGCACCTCGGTCACGATGGGATTGCCAAACAGCTTGTTGTCGGTGGCTTCGCGGATGAAATCCTCAATGACCGCCTTTTGCTCGTCGGTGCTGTAGTAGATGCCGCTGCGGTACTGCGTGCCGGCGTCATTGCCCTGACGGTTCAGGCTGGTCGGGTCATGAATGACGAAGAAGATCGCCAAAATTTCCTTCAGCGTGATCTCGGCCGGGTCGTATTCGAGCTTGACCACCTCGTTGCAGCCGGTGCGGCCGGTGCAAACCTCTTCGTAGCTGGGTCGTGCAGCCTGACCATTGCTGTACCCCGACTCGACGTCGGTGACACCGCGAACCTTGACATACACCGCCTCGGTGCACCAGAAGCAACCACCGCCCAGGGTGATGGTCTGGAGACCGGTTGGAGGGCTGCTTTGAGGGGATGAGGACATGGAGATCTCTGCCTTGAGGGGTAAATGATGAAGTCAGTCGCTTAGTTCACAAGAATCTTACGCGTCAGGTCTTGTCCATGACACCAGCGGGGTAGGCTCTTCAGGCCGAGACTCTCTCAGCGGAACCCGTTTGCGGCGCTACTGCCTGCACAGCTTTGACAAAGGCATGGAGCGCAGCACCCGCACGCGCCGGTTTCCAGAGGCAATGTGTGTCATACGGCGTGGTGATTGAAGCAAGCGGCACAAAGGCCGCGCCTGCCAGTGCCGACTGCCGCAGCGCCGCCGGCACCAGTGCCACGCCCATGCCCTGCGACACCAGAGAGACCACACTGAGCCAGTGCTGCAGTTCATACCGAATCTGTGGATAAAAACCCGCGTCGGCACACATCGAGACAATGCGGTCGTGGTAGTCGGGCGACACATCCCGCGACACCACGGCGAAAGGCTCACCCTGCAACTGGGCGACCGAAACGCTTCGCTTGCGCGCCAGCGCATGGCCTGCCGGCACACAGCAGACAAAGCGCTGGCTGGCCACCAGAATCTGCGACAGCTCCGGTGGCACCCGTGTGGTGTGCACAAAGCCCAGGTCCAGCCGGTCATGGCTGAGCTCGATCAACTGCTCTCTGGAGCTCAGCTCGCGCAGCATCAGACGCAGTTGGGGGTGCTGCACCTGAAAACGCTCCAGAATTTTCGGCAGGCCGCTGTAGAGCATGGTGCCGGCAAAACCAATGGTGAGGCTACCCGCCAGTCCCTCGCCCACATCCCGAGCATGGCCGGCCGCCTGGGCCGCACGGTCCAGCAGCGCGCGCGCCTCGGGCACAAAGGCGCGCCCGGCGGCCGTGAGCTGCACCGACTTGCTGCTGCGCACGAACAGCTGCGTGCCGACCGAGGCTTCGAGCTGCTGGATGTTGAGCGACAGCGGCGGCTGTGAAATCGACAGGCGCCGTGCTGCCCGGCCGAAGTGCAGCTCCTCGGCCAGAACCAGAAAGTAGCGAAGGTGCCTGAATTCCATCAATACAAATTTTATATCGTTGAATCGTTAATTGATATTAGACAAGTATTCATGCATGCCCAACAATCCAGAGGCCGGCACCTGTTGCCGGCCCAAGGCCTACACTCTGGCCACGCGCCCCCCGAGACCCAAGGAGACACCCCATGAGCACCCGATTCAACTGGCAAGACCCGTTTTTCCTGATGGAGCAACTCAGCGATGACGAGCGCGCCATTGCCGAAGCCGCGCACACCTTCTGCCAGGACAAGCTGCAGACCCGCGTGCTGATGGCTGCCCGCCATGAAAAGTTTGACCGCGAGATCATGAACGAGGCCGGCGCCATGGGTTTTCTCGGCTCCACCATCGAGGGCTATGGCTGCGCGGGCCTCAGCTACGTGGCCTACGGCCTGATCGCCCGCGAAGTCGAGCGTGTGGACAGCGGCTACCGCAGCGCCATCAGCGTGCAATCCTCGCTGGTGATGCATCCGATCAACGCCTATGGCAGCGAGGCGCAGAAACAGAAGTACCTGCCCAAGCTGGCCACCGGCGAATGGGTTGGCTGCTTTGGTCTGACCGAACCCAACCATGGCTCCGACCCGGCCAGCATGCTGACGCGCGCCAAGCCAGTCGATGGCGGCTTCGTGCTGAAGGGCGCCAAGATGTGGATCACCAACAGCCCGATTGCCGACGTGTTCGTGGTGTGGGCCAAGCTGGAAGACCCCGATGGCAAGGTCGGTGGCCAAGAGAGCATTCGCGGCTTCATTCTTGAAAAAGGCATGAAGGGACTGACGGCGCCCAAGATCGAAGGGAAGATGAGCCTGCGCGCCTCCATCACCGGCGAGATCGTGATGGACGATGTGTTCGTGCCCGAGGCCAACCTGCTGCCGAATGTGAGCGGCCTGAAGGGCCCGTTCGGCTGCCTGAACAAGGCGCGCTATGGCATCGCTTGGGGCGCCCTGGGCGCCGCGGAAGACTGCTGGTTCCGCGCCCGCCAGTACACCATGGACCGAGTGCAGTTCGGCCGCCCGCTGGCACAAAACCAGTTGATCCAGAAGAAGCTGGCCGACATGCAGACCGAGATCACGCTGGGCCTGCAGGCCTGCCTGCGCGTGGGCCGATTGATGGACGAAGACAAGGCGGCACCCGAGATGATTTCGCTGATCAAGCGCAACAGCTGCGGCAAGGCGCTCGACATTGCCCGCATGGCGCGCGACATGCATGGCGGCAACGGCATCCACGACGAATACCATGTGATCCGCCACATGATCAACCTCGAAACCGTGAACACCTACGAGGGCACACACGATGTGCACGCGCTGATCCTCGGCCGGGCCCAGACCGGTCTGCAGGCTTTTTATTGATTCCGGCCCAGGCCAACCGGCGCGACTGACCTGCTGACAAGACACCATTCCGCATGGAATTCGGCGCGCTCAAACCTGTTCTGACAGCGCTGGCGATGCCGCCCACGTCGCTGCTGCTGCTCGCGGCCATGGGGCTGTGGATGGCCCGCCTCAAATGGCGGGGCGGGTGGACGTTGACGGCGCTGTCGGTGCTGCTTCTGGCGGTGCTCAGCTGCCATGGCACCGCCGTCTGGCTGGCCCGAAACGCCTTGCCGCAATTCCCGCCACTGAAACTGCAGGTGCTGCAGACCAGCAAGGTGCAGGCCATCGTGGTGCTGGGCGGCGGTGCACTGCCAGAGGCGCCCGAGTATGGCGACAGCCAGCCCAACGCACACACTGCGGCCCGCTTGCGCTATGGCGTGTGGCTGTCGCGCCAATCGGGCCTGCCGGTGGCCTTCAGCGGCGGCTATGGCTGGGCAGCCAACGGCAGTCAGGGGCAGCCGGAAGCCGAGGTGGCCGCCCGGGTGGCACTGCAGGATTACGGCCTGCGCCTGCGCTGGAACGAAAGCCGCTCGCGCGACACCCACGAAAACGCACAGTTGCTGGCGCCGCTGCTGCAGCGCGACGGCGTGCAACGCATCGCGCTGGTGACGGACGCCTCGCACATGCCCCGCGCAGCGAGAGCGTTCGAGCGCGCCGGGCTGGTGGTGGTGGCGGCGCCGGTCGGCTACACCCTGCCGCTGCGGCGCGATCTGCTCGAATGGCTTCCTTCCGCCAGCGGCCTGCTGGCCTCGCGCCAGGTGCTGCATGAAGTGCTGGGTTGGTGGGTGGGGCGACTGATTCTCGTCTGATCCCCATCAAGCCCCTCAAGTCCGGCCACGCCTCCTGGCTTTACAGGGCTTTTACCCGCGCAGGGCCTCGACGCCCCACAGTCCGTGTAGTCTCGCCGGGTACCTTGTCCGGTCGGGTTGACGGTCTCGAACCTGCAAGATATATTACTAACCAGTCAGTCAGTAACTATGCCTCTTTCCAAATTCTTTTGCGACAACACCGGCAGCGCCACCGCCAAGCGCGAACGCCGCAAGGAGGCGCGCCCGGGGGAATTGCTCGACGCGGCGCTAGACCTGTTTGTGGAAAAAGGCTTTGCGGCCACCCGCGCGGAAGAGGTTGCCGCCCGGGCCGGTGTGTCCAAGGGCACCCTGTTTCTTTATTTCCCCAGCAAGGAAGAACTCTTCAAGGCCGTGGTGCGCGAGAACATTTCGGGCCGCTTCACCGAATGGCGGGCCGAGCTGGATGTGTTCGAGGGCAACACCGCCGAGCTGCTGACCTACTGCATGACCAGCTGGTGGGAGCGCGTGGGGGCCACCCGCGCCTCAGGCATCACCAAGCTGATGATGAGCGAGGCCTGCAACTTCCCCGAGCTGGCCGCTTTCTATCAGCAGGAAGTCATCCTGCCGGGGCAGACCCTGATCCGGCACATCCTGCAGCGCGGCATTGACCGGGGCGAGCTGGAACCCATGGACCTCGACTACGCGATCTATGCCGTGATCGCGCCCATGATCTTCCTGATCCTGTCGAAACACTCGGGCGGCGTCTGCGTGCGTGCCGACATGAATCTTGACCCGGCCCAGTACATCCAGTCGCAATTACGCACCATCCTCTACGGGCTGAGCACACCCTCCGCACGGGCCCAGCGGTTGCCCTCACCTGAGGTGCCAACACCGGTGGCGCACCAGAAGAAGGCCAAGCCATGACAC
>CALSAU010000006.1:0-16337 GCA_943372985.1 Polaromonas sp. YR568
ACCCTGCCTGCCCTTCTGGCCCCGCTGCTGATCGCCACTCTCGGTCTGCTCCAGGCGGTGGCCCACGCACAGACGGACGCACCAACCGACCCGGCCGCCAAGCGGCGGTTCCCGACGGCCTCGCTGCGCGGCGAAATGGTGGTGACCGCCCCGCCGGAAATCCTGATGGACGACCGGCCTGATCGCCTGTCACCCGGTGCCCGCATCCGCGACACCGAAAACCGCATGGTGGTCTCGGGTGCACTGGCCAACCGGCGCGTGGTGGTCAATTACGTGCGCGACCACATGGGGCAGGTCAGCGAGGCGTGGATTCTCACGCCAGAAGAAGCACGCGAAAGACGCCGCGGGCTGTTCGACATCATCACCAACTACAACACGAACAGCACGCCGGCGCATCCCGACGACGGCAAGACGCCCTACGACCAGTTGCCTGCGTACGGCAAGTAAGCGCACGCCAGTTCCGGTATCCGGCAAGGCGCCGGGCCCCTCGCCTGAAACGACATTCCGCCGCACCGTCGCGGCCACCCCACCTTCCGCATTGCAAGCCATGAGCAAAAAAGTCTTTATCAAAACCTTCGGCTGCCAAATGAACGAGTACGACTCGGACAAGATGTCTGACGTGCTCAATGCGGCGCAGGGCTACGAGCCCACACAGGATGTGGAAGAGGCCGACCTGATTCTCTTCAACACCTGCTCGGTGCGCGAAAAAGCGCAGGAGAAGGTGTTCAGCGACCTAGGCCGCGTCAAGCATCTGAAGGAAAAAGGCGTTCTGATTGGCGTCGGCGGCTGCGTGGCCAGCCAAGAGGGCGCCGCCATCATCCAGCGTGCGCCTTATGTGGATGTGGTGTTTGGTCCGCAGACGCTGCACCGCCTGCCGCAACTGCTGGCCAGCCGCGCGAGCCAGGGCAAGCCGCAGGTGGACATCAGCTTTCCGGAAATCGAGAAATTCGACCACCTGCCAGCCGCTCGTGTCGATGGCGCCAGCGCCTTCGTGAGCATCATGGAAGGCTGCTCCAAATACTGCAGCTACTGCGTGGTGCCCTACACCCGGGGCGAAGAGGTGTCACGCCCGTTTGATGACGTGCTGGTGGAAGTGGCGGGCCTGGCTGATCAGGGCGTCAAAGAAGTCACCCTGCTCGGGCAGAACGTCAACGCCTACCGCGGTCCGATGGGCGACACCGCTGAAATGGCGGACTTCGCCACGCTGCTGGACTATGTTTCGGACATCCCCGGCATTGAGCGCATCCGCTATGTGACCAGCCACCCCAACGAATTCACCCAGAGCCTGATCGACGCCTACGCACGACTGCCCAAGCTGGTGAACCACCTGCACCTGCCGGTGCAGCATGGTTCAGACCGCATCCTGATGGCGATGAAGCGTGGCTACACCGCCATGGAATACAAGAGCACGGTGCGCAAGCTGCGCGCCATCCGCCCCGATCTGGCGATGAGCAGTGACTTCATCGTCGGCTTTCCCGGCGAGACCGAAGACGACTTCGACCGCATGATGCGGCTGGTGGACGACATCGGCTTTGACACGTCATTCAGCTTCATCTACAGCCCGCGGCCCGGCACACCAGCAGCTGCGCTGCACGACGACACGCCACATGCCGTCAAGCTCAAACGGCTGCAGCGCCTTCAGGCGGCGATTGACCAGAGCGTCACCGCCATCAGTGCCAGCCGGCTGGGCACGGTGCAACGGGTGCTGGTGGAAGGTGCGGCACGCAAATCCACCAACGCGCTGTTCGGCCGCACCGAGTGCAACCGCGCCGTGGTGTTTGATGGCCCGGCGCGACTGGTCGGCCAGCTGGTCGATGTGAAGATCACCGATGCGCCGATGCGCTCGCTGCGCGGCGAAGTCATCACCCGGGAAGTGGCAGCCGCCGCCTGAATGCCAGGGCGCCAGTCAGCGCCGCAGCGGGGCCGGCTCAGGCCGCTGTTTTCTTGCCGGACGGGTCGTAGTCCGGGCTCTGCAGATGGTGGTAGCTGTGCTGGCTGCGGGCCTCGTCCATGCGCATGCCTTCACGGATCCGGTCGCGAATCGCGTTTTCCTTCGCGGTGATCTCTTCCGCATAGGTCAGCACGGTTTCCTGCATGGACTTCGGAATCACCACCACGCCGTCGGCATCACCGCGCAGCAGGTCGCCCGGGTGCACCGTGACGCCGCCAATCTGCACCGGCACCTGCAGCCCGGCGAGCTGAATGCGGCCCTTGCCAGTGCGCATCCAGTTGCCGCGGCTGTAGATCGGGTAGTTCAGCTCGCTGCACAGGGCCACATCGCGGTTGATGCCGTCAATCACCGTGCCAGCCATCTTTCGCTGGTGGGCCATTTCGGTGAGGATGTTGCCCCAGGTGCCGACGTCGTCGCGGCCCCGGTTGTCGATCACGATCACGCTGCCTGTCGGCACGTCGTCGATGAAGTCCCCCACATGGCCTTCTTCACCGACCCCGGGGGGACGGTACAGCACGGTGTAGGCATGGCCTGCCATGCGGAACTTGCGGTCGCAGGGCGCGATCTTGTAGCACTGGCCGGCGATGCCGGCACGGTCCAGCGCGTCACTGAGCGCGGCGCAGTCGAGCTTGAGCGCGCGGGCGATGTAGGAAGCGGAAAGGTCCTGGGTCATGGCATCAGTCTTCGGGTCACTTGTCATGTCAGTCAGCACGGATGTTGGAGGTCTTGATGACCTTGGACCAGTAGTCGATGTCCTTGCGCACCACGGTGTCGAGCTGGGGCGGCGTCATGTAACGGATCTCGACTCCGGCGGCTTCGGCAGAGGTACGCACCTGCGGCGACTGCAGGGCCACTTTCACGGCATCGGTCAGCTTGTTGACGACCGCTGGTGGCGTGCCCATGGGTGCAAACAGGGCCACCCAAGCTTCCAGCTCAAAGCCGGGGAAGCCTGCTTCGGCAGCGGTGGGCACATCAGGCATTTGCGGCAGGCGCTTGGGCGCGGCCACGGCCAGCGCGCGCACCTTGCCCGACTGCACAAAACCCAGCAGCGACGGCGGCGTGGCCACCGTCATCTGCACATTGCCGGCCACCACGTCCAGCATGGCGGGCCCGGCGCCGCGGTAAGGGATGTGCGTGATGAAGAGCTTGTTCTGCTGCTTGAAGAGCTCCACGCCGACATGCGGCACCGAGCCGTTGCCGGAGGTGGCGTAGTTCAGCTTGCCGGGATTGGCGCGGGCGTAGTCCACCAGTTCGCGCAGGTTCTTCGCAGGAACCGAGGGATGCACCGCCAGCACATGGGGCGAAACCACCAGCATGCCGACTGGCGTGAAGTCACGTACCGGGTCCCAGCTCAGGTTGGCGTACATGGACGGGTTGCCGACATGGAACATCGAATAGCCGACCAGCAGGTTGTAGCCATCCGGCGCGGAGCGGGCCACTGCGGTGGCGGCGATGTTGCCACCGGCGCCGGCCTTGTTGTCGATCACCACCGGCTGGCCCAGGGACTGCGCCATCGATGGCAGCACCATGCGGGCAACGGTGTCCAGAATGCCGCCGGGTGGTACGGGCACCGTCAGCGTGACGGGGCGTGAAGGGTAAGGCGCTTGCGCCCAGCCTGCGCCCACAAGGCCCAACCAGCCGGTCAGGCACAGCGCAAGAACGCTCAGGGGATGTTTCATGGTCTTGTCTCCTTTGTATGATGACGGAATTCGGTCGCTAAAATATCTGAAAGCGCCTCTAATATATCAAACAGCATGCCTGATACATCGCTCAATCTGACAAACCCTTCACTCGCAAGGGACGGTGGCACAACCAGCCTGCCGGAGCGGATTCGCGCCGAGTTGCTGCACGACATCGAAAGCGGCGTGTTGACCCCGGGCTGCGCGGTGGACGAGAAAAAGATCGCAGACCGCTTCGGTGTGTCGCGCACGCCCGTGCGGGAGGCGCTGCTGATGCTGGCGGCCCAGCACCTGGTGCGCATCGTGGCGCGCTCGGGCATTCACGTGCATGCGCCCGAACCAGCCGAGCTGGTGAGCATGCTGGAGGCCTTGTCAGAGCAGGAAGCTGTGGTCGCGCGCCTTTGCGCGCTGCGCATGAACCCGGCGCAGCGGCAGGCCCTGCAACGCGCCTGCACCGCCACCGAAGACGCCGCGCGCAATGCTGACCGCCATGGTTACGAACGCGCCAACACGCAATTCCACGAAGCGCTGTACGACGGCTGCGGCAACGCGGTGGTGGTGGAGGCGGTGCGCCAGCTGCGGCTGCGACTGGCCGCCTTCCGGCGAAAGGTGCGGGACCAGCCAGGGCGACTGCAGTCATCAGCCGCCGAGCACCGGCAAATCACTGACTGCCTGCTGGCCAACGATCCCGAAAACGCAGCCCATGCGATGCGGGAGCACATTCTGGCCAAGGGCCGTGGTTATGCCGACCTGCTGCTGGCGCCACCGGCTGCATCCTCCTCACCGCAACCATTCCATTCGCCGCAAAAAGCTGCGGGTGGGCGCAGGGCTTGAACTGAAGAATCTGATGGGCTGAAAGGCGGAGCGGCGGAGGGAGCCTCAGAACTTGGGCATGCCCTTCATGCCGCCCATGCGCTTCATCATTTTCATCATGCCGCCGCCCTTCATCTTCTTCATCATGCCCTGCATCTGCTCGAACTCGTTGAGCAGGCGGTTGACTTCCTGAACCTGCACACCCGATCCAGCCGCGATGCGGCGCTTGCGGGTGGCCTTGATCAGTTCGGGCTTGCGGCGCTCCAGCGGCGTCATGCTCTGGATGATGCCTTCCTTGCGCTTGATGTCGCGCTCGGCCTTGTCCATGTCGACCTGGCCGGCTTTGGCAGCCATCTGCGCCGGCAGCTTGTCGAGCAGGCTGGACAGCCCGCCCATGTTTTTCATCTGCTGCAGTTGGCCGAGAAAATCGTTGAGATCAAAGCCGTCGCCCGACTTGATCTTGGCAGCCAGCTTCTGTGCCGCCGCCACATCCACACCGGCGGCCACCTGCTCGACCAACGCGACGATGTCGCCCATGCCCAGGATGCGACCCGCATGGCGCTCGGCATCGAACACCTCCAGCCCGTCGATTTTCTCGCTGGTGCCCGAGAACTTGATAGGCGCACCGGTAATCTGCCGCACGCTCAGCGCCGCGCCGCCGCGTGAGTCGCCATCGGTCTTGGTCAGGATGATGCCGGTCAGCGGCAGCGCTTCCTTGAAGGCCTTGGCCGTGTTCACCGCATCCTGGCCCTGCATCGCGTCGACCACGAACAGCGTCTCGACCGGCTTCAGGATCGCATGCAGCTCCTTGATCTCGGCCATCAGGGCTTCGTCAATCGCCAAGCGGCCCGCCGTGTCGACCAGCAGCACGTCGAAGAAATGTTTGCGCGCGTAGTCGATCGCGGCGCGGGCGATGTCGGCAGGCTTCTGCTCTGGCGTGCTCGGGAACCACTCGGCACCGGCCTGCGCGGTCACGGTCTTGAGCTGCTCAATGGCCGCTGGCCGGTACACGTCTCCCGAAACCGTCAGTACTTTTTTCTTGCGCTTTTCGATCAGGTGCTTGGCCAGCTTGGCGGTGGTGGTGGTTTTACCCGCGCCCTGCAGGCCTGCCATCAGGATCACCGCCGGCGGCTGGGCCGCCAGGTTGATGTCGCTCACGCCCTCGCCCATGGTGGCCGCCAGTTCGCGGTTGACGATGCCCACCAGCGCCTGGCCCGGCGACAGCGAACCCATCACCTCCTGGCCCAGCGCTTTCTCCTTGACCCGGGCGATGAAGTCGCGCACCACCGGCAGGGCGACGTCCGCCTCCAGCAGTGCCATGCGCACCTCGCGCATCATGTCCTGCACATTGGATTCGGTGATACGGGCCTGGCCGCGCATCTCCTTGACGAGGCGGGACAACTTGTCGGTGAGGGCTGAAGCCATGGAAGGGGTCCGAACGCAGGAACTGCAAAAAGGAGAAAAGGCCGCGCACCTGTGGGTGCGGCGCACGGTGTGCCGACGGATCGACATCGTCGCCCGTCGGGCCCGTGGAAAGCCGGGCGACGCGCTAAACTGTCGTCATGATTTTAGCTTCGAGCAATGGGTGGGGTCTGGCCATGGCCATGGGCGCCGTGGCAGCGTATGCAGTGCTGGCCGTGGCCGCACCGAGGCTGCCAACCCTCACGGTGCGCAGCCTGCTGGGCGTGGCCTGGTTGCTGCATGCGTTAACGCTTGCTGAAGGGCTGCTGGGCTCACCGCCACGTTTCGGCTTTGCACCCTCGCTGTCGGTCACGGTCTGGCTGGTGGTCACGGTCAATGCGATTGAAAGCCGGCTCTATCCCAAGCTGCAGGCGCACTGGTCGCTCGCCGGACTGGGCAGTGCCGCCGTGGTACTGGCGCTGATTTTCCCCGGCTCGACCTACCACATGATCGCCTCGCCGTGGCTACCGCTGCACTGGGCGCTGGGCATCGCCTCCTACGGTTTGTTCGCCGCGGCCGTGGTTCATGCCTGGCTGATGGGTCGCTCGGAAAAAGCCATGCGCCTGGCGACTGAGGGCCAGGAAGGCGTGCCCTTGCTCACGCTGGAACGGCTGACCTTCCGCTTCGTCGAAGCCGGCTTCGTGCTGTTGTCTGCCACGCTACTGGTGGGCTGGCTGTTTGCAGAAGCGCTGTACGGTCCCAAGCTGACTGGCATGTGGAACCACAAGACCATCTTCTCGGTGCTGGCCTGGCTCACCTTCGCCGGCCTGCTGATTGGCCGGGTCCGCATGGGCTGGCGCGGCCGCAAGGCGGTGCGGGTGCTGTATCTGGGCTCCGGCCTGCTGCTGCTGGGTTACGCAGGTTCGCGCTTTGTCCTTGAAGTGATTCTGGGGCGTCCATGAAGTACGTCCTTATCTTTGGGCTCGTGCTGCTCGTGGCCTGGCTGTGGCGACGCCATCGGATGCAGGGAAAGTCAGACGCCTCCGGCAAGCCGTCAGCGCCGACCCAAGCCAGGGGCATCACGCCCATGGTGGAATGCGGGCTCTGCAAGGTTCACTTGCCGCAATCCGAAGCTATCCCGGGTGCATCAGGCGCCCTTTATTGCAGTGAAGCACATCGCCGCCAGTCCGGGGGCTGAATGAGCGAGGCTTCCCGCTGGTTCGGTGTGAGTGACGGCGGCTCCGCCGCCTGGGTCAACGAACCGGATGCCGGCTCCTTCGGCCGCTTGTGGCGCGTCTTCATGACCGCCCGCGTGGCGATTGCAACGGTGCTCGTGCTGCTTCAGGCCTTTGTCTATGCGCTGGGCAGCACGGTCAACCAGCTGTCGATTGCGGTGTGCATCGGCTATCTGGTGGCCACGCTGGCTGTCCGTGTGTGGTTCAGCCCGCGGCCGCCTGGTCGCACCTTCGATGCCCAGTGGCTGTCCAGCATTGGCGTGGACGTGCTGGTCTTTTCCGCGCTGAACTACCTGCAGGCCGGCGGCATCAACTACACGCCGCTGTTTGCCTTGCCAGTCTTGCTGTCGTCCGTGCTGGGCCCCATCCTGCTGGCTTTTGGTACCGCCGCCAGCGTGACCCTGCTGCTGCTGGGTGACGCGTGGTGGAGTTCGCTGCAGACCACCGGCGACAGCAGCGCGCGCTTTCTGCAGTCGGGCCTGAGTGGATCAGGGTTTTTTCTGGTGGCCCTGCTGGCCAACCAGCTGTCGATGCGCCTGGCCCGCGAAGAGCAGCGCGCACAGCGCAGCCAGTCGGCCGCACGCATGCAGACGCAGGTCAACGAGCTGGTGATTGAGGCGCTGTCTGACGGCGTGCTGGTGGTGGACATGAATGGCGTGGTCCGGTCGGCCAATCCAGCCGCCCGGCGGTTGCTGACCACCGGCGAGGCGGTCCGGGCAGCCCCCTTCATCCTCGCGACCGACGCGGCATGGCAACCACTGGCCGAGCTGGCACACCTGACATTTGCCGCGCAATGCGAGCAACAGGAAGACATCCGGCTGGAGCACCCCGGTGGCACCGGCCGCCGACTGCATGTACGCACCCGCCTGGCGATTTCACACGACGCCTCGCAGGAAAGCCTGTGCGTGATGTTTCTGGAGGACCTGCGCGAGATGGAAGCGCGCATCCGCACCGAAAAGCTGGCAGCCATGGGCCGCATGTCAGCCGCAGTGGCGCACGAGATCCGCAACCCGCTGGCCGCCATCTCGCAGGCCAATGCCCTTCTGGAAGAAGACCTTCAGGAAGCCGGCCAGCGCCAGCTCACCACCATGGTGCGGCAGAACGCGCAGCGTCTGGCCAGAATCGTCGACGAAGTGCTGAACATCTCGCGGGTGCAGGGACAGATTCCCCCGGCCCACACGGTCTCGCTGGCGCTGGACGACGCGGTGCAGCGCATTGCGAGCGACTGGGCGGTACAAACCTCGGCAGGCCGCCGCCTGCGGGTCAGCACCACCGCGCCCGATGTGTTTGTGCAGTTTGAGATCGATCATCTGCGGCGCGTGATGATCAACCTGCTGGACAACGCACTGCGCTACGCCAGCGCCGCGCCCGATGCGATGGAAGTCACCACGCAGGTCACCGGCCCCGACCAGGCGCGACTCTCGGTCTGGAGCGATGGCCAGCCCCTGGAGAGCTCGGTACAAACCCACCTGTTCGAGCCTTTTTTCTCGTCGGAAAGCCGCTCCAGCGGTCTGGGTCTGTATATTTGCAGGGAGCTGTGCGAGCGGCATGGCGCCACCATCGGCTACCAGCGCGTCGCGCGCGCCGCTACAGAAGGCAACGAATTTTTCATCATGCTGAGAACCACGCCACGCCCCGCCGACGCACCCTTGCTGTTCGACTCCCTGCCTGCCTGACCCCTTCACCATGACACAGACGGCCCCCGCAACGACCGCTGCACGCATCCTGGTCATCGACGATGAACCGGATTTGCGCACGCTCTATGAGCTGACGCTGCTGCGCGAGGGCTATCAGGTCGAGGCTGCAGCCGATCTGCTGCAGGCGCGCGAACAGATCAAGGCGCATCGCTTCGACGCCGTCATCACCGACATGCGCCTGCCGGATGGACTGGGCCTGGAGTTGCTGCGCGAGTTGGTGCTGCAGCAGCGCCCGGAGCGCTGCGTGGTCATCACTGCGCATGGCTCGGCAGAGAACGCGGTGGAGGCCCTGAAGGCCGGCGCCTTCGATTACCTCACCAAACCTGTGGACCTCAAGCAGTTCCGCAGTGTGGTGGCTTCCGCAGTGCAGGGCGCGCGTACCCAGTTGCCTGCGGCCCGTGCCGACAAACCGACCTCAGCGGACACCGCAACGACCAGCGCTGCCCACGGCAAAAAACCAGAGGACACATCGGCCATCCTGCAGCGGCTGGTGGGCGAATCTGCGCCCATGCGTGCGGTGAAGGCCCGCATCATGAAGGTGGCTGGCAGCATGGCGCCGGTGCTGATCCAGGGCGAGTCCGGCACCGGCAAGGAACTGGTCGCCCGGGCTGTGCACGACTGCAGCCACCGCGCAGCCGGCCCCTTCGTGGCCGTCAACTGCAGCGCCATTCCGGAGAACCTGCTCGAAGCCGAATTCTTCGGTGCGCGCAAAGGCGCCTACACCGGGTCCACCCAGGACCGCCAGGGTTACTTTCAGGCCGCCAAGGGAGGCACACTGTTTCTTGACGAGATCGGTGACCTGCCGCTGGCCATGCAGTCCAAGCTGCTGCGCGCCATCCAGGAGCGCACGGTGCGCCCGCTGGGGTCGCCACAGGAAGACGTGGTGGATGTCCGTATCGTCAGCGCCACGCACAAGGACCTGGCCGCCGCCGTGTCGTCCGGCGAGTTCCGCCAGGATCTTTTTTACCGCCTCAACGTGATCGAGATCCGCGTGCCGGCCCTGCGTGACCGGCGCGAGGACCTGCCAGCACTGTGCCAGGCACTGCTCACGCGCATCTGCCAGGAGTCAGGCTTTGACGTGCCGGTGCTGGACGACAACGTGATGGCCCAGCTGCGGCTGCGACCGTTTGAAGGCAATGTGCGTGAGCTGGAAAACACCCTGCACCGCGCGGTGGCACTGGGAGAAGGCAGTGAACTGCATTTCGATGCGCCAACCAGCTCGCGGGTGCAATCATCGGCCGCGGCACCGGCCATCCTGCCCGACAACCTGCAGGATTTTCTGGATGAGCAGGAGCGCACCATCCTCTCGAAGGTGCTGCAGGAAACCGGGTTCAACCGGACGGCTGCAGCGGCGCGGCTGGGCATGAGCCTGCGGCAGATCCGCTACCGAATCTCCCGGCTGAACATCGTCACACCCGGGCATGAGGACCCGACCCTACCGTCGGAAGACGACGCAGCCGACCATGCCGGCACCTGAAACCGTTTCGAGCGGAACGCCACACCACACCCCTGCGCTCTGGCAGGGGGGCTGGTACCGGTTTGCGCGCGTGCTGGAGTCCCCTAACAAGGGGCTGCGTCCGGCAGGCGCGCTGATTGACCTGATCGTCATCCACTCCATCAGCCTGCCGCCCGGTGAATTCGGTAACGGCAAGGTGCAGCAACTGTTCACCAACACGCTGGACTGGGATGCGCACCCCTACTTCCAGGGCATCCACGGACTGCAGGTGTCGTCCCACTTTTTCATCTCGCGCGAAGGCGCCCTGTGGCAGTTTGTCAGCTGTGACGAGCGGGCCTGGCACGCGGGCGAGTCGAGCTACCGCGGCCGCACGCAGTGCAACGACGACTCCATCGGCATTGAACTTGAAGGTCTGGAAGGCAACTCCTTTGAAGCGGCACAGTACGAAACCCTGAGCGGCCTCTGCGCCTCGCTGGTGCAGGCTTATCCAGTGACTCACATTGTCGGGCATGAGCACATCGCACCGGGCCGCAAGCACGACCCCGGCGTCGGTTTTGACTGGCCTGCGCTCCGGCAGTCGCTGGCGTTGCCGCCTCAGTGTTTTCCCTCAAGTACATGAGGCGGTGAACACGTCTGCGACGTTGACGCGCAGGTCTGCCGCGATGCCACGCCAGCGCCACGCCCCGAGGTTATTTTTACCCGCCCAGCATTGACGGGCGCTGCCACCGAAAAATGCGCCGAAACGCGCACCATTGCGTTGTGTGCGCCTGAAAACGCCGATGCAGCAAGGCTTTCAGGCCACCTCACAACCGGCTCACCCAAACGCGCTGATGCCCCCTGTCAGACGACTAAAAAAGACCCGGTCACAGCGAACGGGCGTCTTCGGACGATACACTACCGGTAGTGGCTTGTGTTCCCCTCACACCCTAGGTATAGTGTCTAAGCCCTAAATGGTTTGCAGTGACCCAAGCACCTGTCCAGGGCCACTGCAGCAAGAAACGAAAACCTGTCAAGACACCCGAGAAAGACCGCGCATCAGCTGACCGCCACAGCAGACCACCGGAACCTGCCCCTGTATTGATTGCACCGTTTACGACACCGTTTGACCGCACAGTTTGACCGCACAGTTTGACCGCACCGTTCGACACACCAGCCGCCCGCCACGACCCCATAAAACAAAGCAAAGAGGAAGCCATGCAAACACACCAACACGCCGAGCCCGCCAGCCCCATGACCATGGCCAGCCAGACTGCGACCGGCAACACCCACGCACAGAGCAACCCGCTGTCCCACTACCAGATCATCCGCCGCAACGGCGGTGTCGTGCCTTTCGAGCCGAACAAGATCGCCGTGGCCATGATGAAAGCCTTCCTGGCCGTGCACGGCACCCAGGGCGCGGCATCAGCCAGCGTGCGCGAAACCGTCGATGGCCTGACGCAGGCCGTGATCCGCGCGCTGGTGCGTTCGCGCCCCGGCGGCGGCACCTTCCACATTGAAGACGTGCAGGACCAGGTGGAACTGGGCCTGATGCGCGGCGGTCACCACGAAATCGCCCGCGCCTATGTGCTGTACCGCGAAAAGCGCACTCAGGAACGTGCACGCCAGCCACAAACTCAGGCACCGGAAACCCCGATGCTGCATGTGACAGACCGTGGCAACCGCATCGCGCTGGATGTGCGCAAGCTGCAGGCCCTGATTGAAGCCTCCTGCGCCGACCTGGGTGCCGACGTCAAGCCTGACCCGATCGTGGCCGAGACCATGCGCAACCTGTACGACGGTGTACCGATCGACGAGGTCTACAAGGCCTCCATCCTGGCAGCGCGCACGCTGATCGAAAAAGACCCTGATTACACCTACGCCACCGCGCGCCTGCTGATGCACACCATCCGCAAGGAAGTGCTGGGCGAAGAGGTGAACCAGGAAGACATGGCCGTACGCTATGCCGAGTACTTCCCGCAGTTCATCGCCAAGGGCGTGCAGAACGAACTGCTCGACGAGAAGCTGCAGCAGTTCGACCTGGCCCGCCTGGGCGCCGCACTCAAGCCCGAGCGCGACCTGAAGTTCGACTACCTCGGCCTGCAGACCCTGTTTGACCGCTACTTCCTGCACGTGCGCAAGCAGCGCATCGAGCTGCCACAGGCTTTCTTCATGCGCGTGGCCATGGGCCTGTCGCTCAACGAGATCGACCGCGAAGCTCGCGCCATCGAGTTCTACGAGGTCCTGTCGTCCTTCGACTTCATGTCGAGCACGCCCACCCTGTTCAACGCCGGCACACTGCGCTCGCAGCTGTCTTCCTGCTATCTCACCACGGTGGCAGATGACTTGGGCGGCATCTACGACGCCATCAAGGAAAACGCCCTGCTCTCCAAATTTGCAGGTGGCTTGGGCAACGACTGGACACCGGTGCGCGCGCTCGGCGCCCACATCAAGGGCACCAACGGCGAATCGCAAGGCGTCGTGCCTTTCCTGAAAGTCGTCAACGACACGGCCGTGGCCGTCAATCAGGGCGGCAAGCGCAAGGGCGCTGTCTGCGCCTACCTGGAAACCTGGCACCTCGACATTGAAGAGTTCCTGGAGCTGCGCAAGAACACCGGCGACGACCGCCGCCGCACGCATGACATGAACACCGCCAACTGGATTCCCGACCTGTTCATGCGCCGCGTGATGGAAAAAGGCAGCTGGACGCTGTTCTCCCCTTCCGACACGCCCGATTTGCACGACAAGTTCGGCAAGGAGTTCGAGAAGATTTACACCGCCTACGAAGCCAAGGCCGAGCGCGGCGAGATCAAGCCCTCCCGCAAGGTCCAGGCGACCGACATGTGGCGCAAGATGCTGTCGATGCTGTTCGAAACCGGCCACCCTTGGATCACCTTCAAGGACGCCTGCAACGTGCGCTCGCCACAGCAGCATGCCGGCGTGGTGCACTCGTCCAACCTCTGCACCGAGATCACGCTCAACACCAGCGACACCGAAACCGCGGTCTGCAACCTCGGGTCCGTGAACCTGGTGCAACACCTGAAAGACGGTGCACTGGACCACGACAAGCTCAAGAAGACGATCACCACCGCCATGCGCATGCTGGACAACGTGATCGACATCAACTACTACGCCGTCAAGAAGGCCCGCGACTCCAACATGCGCCACCGCCCGGTCGGCCTCGGCATCATGGGTTTCCAGGACTGCCTGTACGAGCTGCGCGTGCCCTACGCTTCGCAGGAAGCCGTCGAGTTCGCCGACAAGTCCATGGAAGCCGTCTGCTACCACGCCTACTGGGCCTCCACGGAGCTGGCCAAGGAACGCGGCCAGTACGCCAGCTACAAGGGCTCGCTCTGGGACAAGGGCATCCTGCCACTCGACACCCTGGACATGCTGGCAGAGCAACGCGGCGGCTATGTGGAAGTGGATCGCTCGTCTTCCATGGACTGGGAAGCGCTGCGCCAGAAGATTGCCAAAGACGGCATGCGCAACTCCAACTGCGTGGCCATCGCGCCGACCGCAACCATCTCCAACATCATCGGTGTGGACGCCTGCATTGAGCCCTGCTTCGGCAACCTCTCGGTCAAATCCAACCTGTCCGGCGAGTTCACCGTGATCAACCACTACCTGGTGCGCGACCTCAAGCGCCTCGGACTGTGGGACGACGTGATGGTGGTGGACCTCAAGCACTTTGACGGTTCACTGCGCCCCATCGACCGCATTCCGCAGGACATCAAGGGCCTGTACGCCACGGCGTTTGAAGTGGAGACTACGTGGATCGTGGAAGCCGCAGCGCGCCGCCAGAAGTGGATTGACCAAGCCCAGTCGCTCAACATCTACATGGCCGGCGCGTCGGGCAAGAAGCTCGACGACACATACAAGCTCGCATGGCTGCGCGGCCTCAAGACCACTTACTACCTGCGCACACAGAGCGCCACGCACGCGGAGAAATCCACTGTGACCGCAGGCAAACTGAATGCCGTGTCGTCTGGCTCGGCTGCATCGGGTGGCGGCATGAGTGCACTCGATGCCGCAGCGGCAGCAGCGCAAATGCAGATGAGCACCACCGCTGCGACCGACATCAAGTTCTGTGCGATCGACGACCCTGGCTGCGAGGCTTGCCAGTGATGCAGACATCGACAGCCATCGATAGTCACCGAATTGTGCGATGAAATTCATTGCACGATTCGATGTGAATTCGATGCTAATTCGATGTAATAGAGCAACACAATTTTGCAGCGATGTGAATGAACACTTTTCATTTCGTATCGCTGCTTTCATAATCCGACAGTATTGGAAACCTCTATGTTGACCTGGGACGAAGAAGTCACACCATCGTTGCAAAACCCTCTTGCCAGCGGCATGCCTGCCAGCCGCTCGATGGAACTTCCGCCTCTTTCTTCTGCGCAGTCACCTCAGCCTCAAGTCCGCATGCTGGACGACGGCGCGTTCACTGCAGCACCGGCAAAAGTGGCAGCTCCTGCCGCTCAACCCGCAGGCACTGCCACCACACCGCCCACCGCACTGCGCGTCAAGGCCTCTGACAAACGCATCATCAACGGCCAGACCGACGTCAACCAGCTGGTGCCGTTCAAGTACAAGTGGGCTTGGGAAAAGTACCTCGCCACCTGCGCCAACCACTGGATGCCGCAGGAAGTGAACATGACGCGCGACATCGCGCTCTGGAAAGACCCGAACGGCCTGACGGAAGACGAACGCCGTCTGGTCAAGCGCAACCTCGGCTTCTTCGTGACTGCCGACTCGCTGGCCGCCAACAACATCGTGCTGGGCACCTACCGCCACATCACGGCACCCGAGTGCCGCCAGTTCCTGTTGCGCCAGGCCTTCGAGGAAGCCATCCACACCCACGCCTACCAGTACATCACCGAATCGCTGGGCCTGGATGAGAGCGAGATCTTCAACGCCTACAACGAAGTCCAGTCCATCAAGGACAAGGACCAGTTCCTGATCCCGTTCATCGCGGTGATCTCCGACCCCAACTTCAAGACCGGCACGCCGGAAGCCGACCAGACCCTGCTCAAGTCGCTGATCGTGTTTGCCTGCCTGATGGAGGGCCTGTTCTTCTACGTCGGCTTCACGCAGATTCTCGCGCTGGGTCGCCAGAACAAGATGACCGGCGCTGCCGAGCAGTACCAGTACATCCTGCGCGATGAGTCCATGCACTGCAACTTCGGCATCGACCTGATCAACCAGCTCAAGCTGGAGAACCCGCACCTCTGGACGGCCGAGTTCAAGGCCGAAATCAAGGCGCTGTTCCTCAAGGCCGTTGAACTGGAATACCGCTACGCCGAAGACACCATGCCGCGTGGCGTGCTCGGACTCAACGCGTCGATGTTCAAAGGCTACCTGCGCTACATCGCGAACCGCCGCGCCACGCAGATCGGACTTGAAACCCTCTTCCCGAACGAGGAGAATCCGTTCCCGTGGATGAGCGAAATGATTGACCTGAAAAAAGAGCGCAACTTTTTCGAAACCCGCGTCATTGAGTACCAGTCCGGTGGTGCCCTGTCGTGGGACTGACCGGTTGATGCATCGATCAGTCAGCGCGCACGAGACAAGCAAGACATAAAGACAATGATTTCTAGAATTGCAAAAACCAATGACGTACCGCAGAGTGCGCGCTGGGTTTTGCTCCTGTGTTCGTGGTGCTGGGCCCGGTTCTCCGTGAGCCCAACACCGTGAATCGCTTTACGTACTCCAAACGTGAAGTGCTCTTTGCAACGTGATCAAGGAGAAAACTATGGCAACTGCGAAAAAACCTGCGGCTAAAAAAGCTGCTCCGAAGAAAGCGCCGGCTAAAAAAGTAGCGGCAAAGAAGGCTCCTGCCAAAAAAGCAGCAGCTAAAAAAGCCCCGGCCAAAAAAGCGCCAGCGAAAAAAGTAGCGGCCAAAAAGCCTGCTGCGAAAAAAGCGCCAGCGAAAAAAGTAGCGGCTAAAAAGCCAGCTGCGAAAAAAGCCGCTGCGAAAAAGCCAGCTGCGAAGAAGGTAGCGAAGAAAGCTGCTGCCAAAAAGCCAGCAGCCAAGAAGCCTGCAGCCAAGAAAGCAGCGAAAAAACCCGCTGCGAAGAAAGCCGCGAAAAAACCTGCTGCCAAAGCACCCGCTGCAGCGGC
>CALSAU010000007.1:0-15543 GCA_943372985.1 Polaromonas sp. YR568
GGCAGTCTTCATCGACAAGCAGCTCATTCCGCTGCGCCGTGATTTCCCCGAGCTGAAGATTGTGTTTGAACACATCACGACGCAAGAGGCGGCGCAGTATGTCGACGAGGCAGACCGGTTCACAGGTGCGACCATCACGGCGCACCACCTGCTCTACAACCGCAACGCGATTTTCATGGGCGGCATTCGGCCGCACTACTACTGCCTGCCGGTACTCAAGCGTGAGACGCATCGGCTGGCGCTGGTGAAGGCGGCAACTGGCGGTAACGCGCGGTTCTTCCTGGGCACTGACAGCGCCCCGCATCCGGCACATCTGAAAGAACGCGCCACCGGTTGCGCGGGCTGCTACACGGCTCATGCGGCGATGGAGCTGTATGCCGAAGCGTTTGAGGCAGCAGGTGCGCTCGACAAGCTGGAGGCTTTTGCCAGCTTCAATGGCGCTGATTTTTATGGGCTGCCGCGCAACACGGGCCACATCACGCTGACCCGCGAGAGCTGGCGTCCGCCAGAGAGCTTTGCGTTTGGTGAGGGTGAGCTCAAGCCGCTGCGCGCCGGGGAAAACCTGGCGTGGCGATTGCGCTGAGGGCCGACGCGGTCACGCCGCCGGTCAATCTGGGTGGCGTGCGGTGGGAGCAGCCGTGGTTGAGGCCGTTCGCCGCGCTGGCGGAGGGCGTGAAAGAGCAATCCAGCGTGCAGGCAGATGCGCTGCATGAACTTCTCAACAAGCTGGGTTCGCCACCGGTACGATTCGTGCCGCAATCCGCCATGCCCGCCGGGCAGGCTTACGAGGCGTTCATTTTCCAGACTGGCACCGTGCCGACGCGCGACAACCTGCACGATTTCTTCAATGGCCTGTGCTGGCTGCAGTTTCCGGCCACCAAGAAGCGGCTGAACAGTCTGCAGGCGGAACAGATTGCCGAGGCGGGCGTGCAGAACGTGCGCGGCCCGGTGCGCGACGCGCTGACCCTGTTTGACGAGAACGCTGCGTTTCTTTCGGCGCCTGAGCCGCTCTGGGATGCCCTGCAGGCGCGGGACTGGCACCGGCTGTTTGTGGCGCACAGGCCTCTGTGGCAGCAGGCACAGTTGGTGCTTTTTGGCCATGCGCTGCTCGAAAAGCTGGTGCATCCGCGAAAAGCCATCACCGCCCATGTGTACAAGGTACCGGAGACCGAGCTGTCTCTGGCGGCGCTGGATGCCTGGGTGGCAGCCGACCTGAGCGCGGCCAAGCTCGCTGGCAAGCCTTTTGTGCCCCTTCCGGTGCTGGGCGTGCCCGGTTGGTGGGCAGGTAACGAGAACTTTTCCTTTTATGATGACTCTTCTGTATTCCGCCCGCGGCCGCCACCCCAACAACCTTAAAAATCAGTGGCGCATCCCGGCAGCGCGACTTGAAGAGTCAACGGTGACCCTCATATCCTGCGCACGGCGGAATTTCACCACCGACCCCACGGAGAATCCATGAAACGCATCTTTTTGTTTGTCCTGACCAACGTCGCGGTTGTCGTGGTGTTGGGTATTGTGGCCAGCTTGCTGGGCGTCAATCGCTTCCTGACGGCCAATGGCCTTGACCTGACGGCCCTGCTCGGCTTCGCGCTGATCATGGGTTTTGGCGGCGCCTTCATTTCGCTGCTGATCAGCAAGCCGGTCGCCAAGTGGAGCGCCGGGGTGCAGATCATCGACCAGCCCCGGAACGCCGACGAGGCCTGGATTGTGGAAACCGTCCGCAAGTTGTCGGAAAAGGCTGGTATCGGCATGCCCGAGGTCGGTATTTTTGAGGGTGCGCCTAATGCTTTTGCCACCGGCGCGTTCAAGAACTCGTCGCTGGTGGCGGTTTCCACCGGCCTGCTGCAAGGCATGACGCGTGAAGAGATCGAGGCCGTTCTGGCCCACGAAGTCGCCCACGTCGCCAACGGCGACATGGTCACCATGGCCCTGATTCAAGGCGTGATGAACACCTTTGTGGTGTTCCTGTCCCGCGTGATCGGTTATGCGGTCGACAGCTTCCTGCGCCGCGGCAGCGACAGCAACTCCGGCCCGGGCATTGGCTACTACGTCAGCACCATCGTGCTGGACATCGTGCTCGGCTTTGCCGCCGCCATCGTCGTGGCCTGGTTCTCTCGCCAGCGCGAGTTCCGTGCCGACTCGGGTGCCGCTCAGCTGATGGGGCGCAAGCAGCCCATGATGAACGCGCTGGCACGCCTGGGTGGCATGCAGCCTGGCGAACTGCCCAAGGCGGTGGAAGCCATGGGCATCACCGGTGGCATGGGCAAGTTGTTTGCCACCCACCCGCCGATTGAAGAGCGGATTGCTGCGCTGCAGAACTCTCAGGTCTGATGCATCGCTGATGCTCACGAAAAAGCCGCTCCCGGAGCGGCTTTTTCACGTCTGGCGAAAAAACGGCGGGCGATTCAGGTCGGGTTGGTGGCGGGCTGGCGACTCGCCCGAACCCGCGCCAGCGCATGGCTGACTTCATTGAAGCTCATGCCGTACATGTCGGCAAACTCGGCCTCGGTTTTTCCACTGGCTTCGAATGCGCGCATCAGGGCTTCGCGCTTGGCGGTTTGGGCGGCGAGTTCGGTGAGGGCTGCGTCGAGCAGGGCGTTGGCGGTTTCGTCCTGCGTGCGTACCCGCTCGGCGTACTCGTCCTTGCCGAGGCCTGAGGCTTCGATGGCCTTGACGATGCGGGTGCAGAACTCGGGGCGCAGGTCGTCTTGGGTGCGGCCCTGGCGGCGGCGGAACAGCTCCACGATGGCGTGGTGCACGTGCTCTGGTGCCACGGGCTCGACGGGCTGACCCTGCAGGTCATGCCGTGGGTGACCGGCGGCCACGCTTTCGAGGTAGCGGGTGGATCGTGCGTGCAGCCCGAGCGCGACCTTGAGATCGTCGCGCTTAAAGGCGTCAGGGTGCAAGGCCAGCAGCTCCTGAAACACGCCCAGCTTGAGCGGCAGAAAGCGTGCGCCGAAGAGGCTGGGGTACAACTCGAACAGCTTTTGCAGCACGGGATGCACCTCGCGCGGCGGGCGCTTGGCCGTTGCTGCATTTGCGGCGGGTGCCCCCTTGCGCTGGCGCCTGTCGTTGCCTTTGGGTGGACGAGTGGGTGAACTGTCGGCCGGGGCAGTGGTTTCAGCGGTTGAAGTGGGTTCTGTCATGAGGTGGGTGTATCCGGAGTGAGATGCGATGAAGCGCGGTGGGTTCAGCGGGGCCTGAACATATGGAAGAGGTTCTCGGCTTTCACCTCGAAATAATCGGCGGGCCCTCCGCCACGCAGCACAGGCTGGGCAGCGGCAGTGTCGTAAATGCCGTCTTTGAGCAGATGCCGCGCAATGTGCACAGCCACCACCTCGCCAAACACCATCCAGGTCGGCACTGGCACGCCGTCGACGCCCTGCAGTTGCAGGATCTGCGTGAGCTTGCACTCGAACGACACGGGGCTTTCCAGTACGCGGGGCGGCGCAACGCGGGTGGATGCCACCGGCGTCATGCCTGATAGCTCAAACTCATCGACCTCTGGCGCCACGCTGGCACAGGACTGGTTCATGGCTTCGGCCAGGGGCCGGGTGGTGAGGTTCCAGCAGAATTCACCGGTTTCGCGGATGTTGCGCAGGCTGTCCTTGGCGCCGATGCTGGAAAAGCCGATCAGTGGTGGCGTGTAGTTGAAGGCGTTGAAAAAGCTGTAGGGCGCGAGGTTGAGGCGGCCTGCGGCGTCCTGCGAAGAGATCCATCCGATGGGCCGGGGCCCGACGATGGCATTGAACGGGTCATGCGGCAGCCCGTGCCCTTGCGCTGGCTCGTAATAGTGGAAGTCATGGGCCACGGTGTGTCTTTCGGTCGTATCGGAGAGGACGGCGAGCAGTAGCAATCAGGCAGCAGCCCGTTGCTGCACCGATGCTCCGAGTATCTGCCGGGCCACGGCTTCGGCCACCTTGATGCCATCCACGCCGGCCGACAGGATGCCGCCGGCGTAGCTCGCGCCTTCGCCGGCCGGGTAGAGACCGCTGACGTTCACGCTCTGCAGATCCTCGCCGCGCGCGATCTTGATGGGCGAGGAGGTGCGCGTTTCCACGCCGGTCAGGACGGCGTCGTGCATGTCAAAGCCCTTGATCTTCTTACCAAAGACCGGCAAGGCTTCGCGCATGGCTTCAATGGCATAACCGGGCAGCGCGGACGACAGATCGCCGATGGCCACGCCGGGCTTGTAAGAAGGGATGACGCTGCCCAGCGTGGTGGATGGCCGCCCCGCCACGAAATCACCGACCAACTGGCCGGGTGCCTCGTAGGTGCTGCCGCCCAGTACGTAGGCGTGTGATTCCAGCTGGCGCTGCAGGTCAATGCCGGCCAGCGGGTTCACCCGGCCATCGCCGGAGTTGTTGTCGGAGTTGTGGTTGGGGTAGTCGCGCGGGTCAATACCCACCACGATGCCTGCGTTGGCGTTGCGCTCGTTGCGCGAGTACTGGCTCATGCCGTTGGTGACCACGCGGCCGGGTTCAGACGTCGCAGCCACCACGGTGCCACCGGGGCACATGCAGAAGCTGTAGACCGAGCGGCCGTTGCTGGCGTGGTGAACCAGCTTGTATTCGGCGGCGCCCAGGGCCGGGTGGCCGGCGTGGCGCCCCCAGCGGGCGCGGTCGATCAGGCCTTGCGGGTGTTCAATGCGAAAGCCGATGGAAAACGGTTTGGCTTCAATGTGCACGCCACGCGCGTGCAGCATGGAAAAGGTGTCCCGCGAGCTGTGGCCCAGCGCCATCACCACATGGTCAGCGCGCAGCTCATGGCTCTGGCCGGTCGCCTGGTCCAGCACGGTGAGGCCGCGCAGGTGCTGGCCGTCGGGCCCGCGCTCGATCAGCACATCCGTCACGCGCTGCTCGAAGCGGATCTCGCCGCCCAGTGCGATGATCTGCTCGCGCATGTTTTCGACCACCTTCACCAGCTTGAAGGTGCCGATGTGCGGATGCGCTTCGTACAGGATGTCTGCGGGCGCGCCGGCCTTGACGAACTCGTTCATCACCTTGCGGCCCAAGTGGCGTGGGTCCTTGATCTGGCTGTAGAGCTTGCCGTCAGAAAACGTGCCCGCGCCGCCTTCGCCGAACTGCACATTGGATTCAGGATTCAGCACATTCTTGCGCCACAGGCCCCAGGTGTCCTTGGTGCGCTGGCGCACGGTTTTGCCACGTTCCAGCACGATGGGACGGAAGCCCATTTGCGCCAGCACCAGCGCCGCAAAAATGCCGCAGGGGCCAAAGCCGACAACCACCGGTCGCAGTGGCAGATGCGCTGGCGCCTGGCCGACCGGGTGGTAGGCCATGTCGGGTGTGGGGAGTATGTGTGGATTGCCGGCGTGGCGCGCTAGGAGCGCGGCTTCGTCCTGTCCATCGGCCAGCGTGACATCGACGATGTACACCTTCATCAGCTCGGCCTTGCGGGCATCGAAGCTGCGTTTGTGGATGTGCAGATGGGCAATTGCCGCAGGCGCAACGGCCAGCGTGCGGGCGGCCAGGGTGAGCAGGCCGTCTTCCGCATGGTCGAGCGGAAGCTTCAGTTCAGTCAGGCGAATCATGGGGGCTCGTGTTGATCAAGCAGCCTGCATTTTAGAGGGTGCCGCCAACGCAGGCCCTGACGGATAATGCAGGGGTGAAGTCAGCCAGACCGCCGCTGGTGCAACTCGCAAGAGGCAGCAACGCAAGTTGCTGTGTGGGAAACCACGCACTGGAGGAACGTCCGGACTGCACAGGACAGCGTAGGAGGTAACACCTCTCCACCGCGAGGTGAGGATCAGAGCAACAGAGACGAGCCGGTTCAGTCCGGGTGAAACGGGCAATCTCTACGCGCAGCAATACCAAGTAGGCCAGTGTTGATGTGGTTCCGCAGAGCTGGCGGGTAGGTAGCATTGAGCCGGGTGGGCGACCCCCGGCCCAGATTAATGGCGGTCACGCATCCAGCCGCAAGGCAGGGTGTGCACAGAATCCGGCTTATCGGCAGACTTCACACTTATTCCAAAGAAAAAGCCCCGTTCATCGCTGAGCGGGGCTTTTTTGTGCCGGCCTTTGAGGGCTGGCGATGTCGAGGGCCGATGTCGAAGGTTTTACTTGGCTGGAGCCGGTGCAGCCGGCGCTGGTGCAGCAGCCGCGGCCGCTGCGGGTGCCGCGCCGAAGTACTGGGCGTAAATCTTGTCATAGGTGCCGTCGGCCTTGATGTCGGCCAGGCCCTTGTCCAGCTTGGCCAGCAGCTCTGCATTGCCCTTCTTCACGGCCAGTCCGTACTGCTCGGCAGCAAAGCTGGAGTCGCTGACGGTTTTGAACTTCGAGCCGCTGTTGTTGGCCACGTAGTGCACCACCACGCCATTGTCGGCCACAACGGCATCGACGCCGCCGCTTTCGAGTTCTTTCAGTGCCAGTGGCGTGGACTCAAAGCGCTTGATGTTGGCGCTGTCCTTGCCCTGCAGCTTGGTGACCACTTCGTCGCCGGTGGTGCCGTTCTGCACGCCCACCTTGAGCTTCTTCAGGTCAGCCAGCTTGGCGATTTTGGAGTCGGCCTTGACGGCAATCAGCTGCTGCGCGTCGAAGTAGGGGGTGGAGAAGTCCATCGTCTGCTTGCGCTCGTCGGTGATGGTGATGGCCGACACCAGCAGGTCACGGTCGCCCTGGTTGAGCGTGTTGAAGATGCCTTCCCATGGCGTGTTGACGAACTTGACTTCAATGCCGGCCTTGGCCGCCACGGCCTTGACCACGTCAATGTCGAAACCGACGATTTCGCCTTTTTCATTCTGCGACTCAAAAGGTGCGTAGGCCGCGTCCGTACCGACCACATAGACCTTGGCAGCGGGTGCAGGTGCCGGAGCGGCTGGCGCAGCGGCAGCGGGTGCAGGCGGCTCCTGCTTGCTGCAGGCTGCCAGAACCACGCCGACCAGCAAGGCGCTGGCGGTGTGCAGGAAACGTCGTGTCGTGATCGCTTGCATGAAATCCTCTCTGGGGTATGTGAAGAAGGGGGGAAAACTGTCCCGGTCAGGGTCATGACCGGCATCGGCTGGGTGGGTCGCCCGCAAGTCAAAAAGTATAACCGCCGGTCTCTGGTTTCGCGCTGGGGCGGCGGCTCCAACCAGACGAGTGCAAGCGAGGATCGTGCCCGGGGCTGGTGTGCCATGTTGGTGCGTCATCAGGGCGTTGGGCCCGATACCCGGCCGCCCCACCCACGCTGCTCAGCCCATGCCGCGAATCCGCTCCACATGCGCCAGCAGCGAGCGTTTGGCCACCGGCCAGATGCGCGGGTCCACATCGTCGTAGGCATGGGCGACCCAGTCGTCCAGCGAGCCCTCGGGCTGTACCTGCATCACCGCCACGATTTTGGCTTCGCGTTGCAGGCGGTGCGCCTTCAGCCGGGCAATCGCCAGTGGCGCATCGCCCAGCACGTGGCCATGCGCTGGCGCGATGAATTCAATCTGGTGCTCGGCGCAGGCCGCGCTCAGCAGGTCCAGCGACTCCAGGTAGGCATTCATGTCGCCGTCCGGTGGGTCGATCACCGTGGTGCTGCCGTTGAGGATATGGTCACCGCTGAAAAGCAGCCCGTCCTCCAGCAGCGCCAGGCACAGGTGGTTGGCGGCGTGACCGGGGGTGTGCAGCACCTTCAGTGTGTGTGTGGTGTCAGTAGAAGGGCTGGTGCGCTTCAGGGTCAGCAGCTCCCCGTGGGCGAGCGAGCGGTCGGGCGTGAAGGCGCTGGCGGCTCGCGCCGTGGCGGCGGAAGGCAGGCCCAGAATCGGCGGCGTCGGGCTGCACAGCGCCTGCAGCGGCCTGGCGCCGGGCGAATGGTCTGGGTGAGAGTGGGTGCACACAATCATGCGGATGTCGCCGCCCGCTGCGCGCCACAGGCGTTGCAGGTGGTCGGCGTCGGCCGGGCCCGGGTCGATCACGATGTAGCCGGCGACCGGGTCGCCCACCAGATAGCTGTTGGTGCCCGGCCCGGTCATCACGCCCGGGTTGGCTGCGGTCAGGCGCATCAGGTTTTTCAGCAGCGCCACCGGCTGCGTGGTCTGCCAGTCCAGCGTATGGACGATCTGGCCATCCGGGCAGGTCAGGGCCAGTTCGCCATACGGCGCATCGGTCTCCATGTAGCGGGCTTCGCGGCCTTCCAGCCACCCGGCGCGCGGGCAGGAGGTCCACAGCGGCTCCTCCGTGGCGGCGCAGGCCTGCAGCACCGCATCGACCGTGGTGAAGTGACGCAGACGTTCGAGCGTGCGAATGGTGGGAAAGATGATGAAGAACTGGCCCGCTGCGTGGCGCTCCAGCGCAGCCGCCGGACGCACCCACAGCGGCTCAAACTGCTCCGATTCGTCCGCCACCGGCGTCTGGCCTTCGGGCATGCGTGCTACCAGGAAGGGCACGTCAAAACGGCGCGGCAGGTCGCGGTCGGTGATCCAGTGGGCCAGCGTGAACACCTCGGCACCCGCCAGCATCAAGCCGCGCCGCTGGCATTGCTCGGTGAAGGGCGCCTTGCGGTCCAGCGCCTCAATGTCTGCCGTGGTCGCGTGGCTGCCATCGGCACGGCGCGCCAGCAGCACACCCAGTTCCTCAAAGCTTTCGCGGATGGCGGCGATGGCCTGCGTCAGGTGCAGATCGCTCTGCGCTGCGCGGCGTGTTGACTTACTGTGCGACAGGCTGTCCGCTGCGTCGATGCCGCCACCTGGGAAGACATAGGCCCCCGGCGCAAAACTCGCTGTCATGGAGCGCCGCGTCATCAGCACTTCAACGCCTTGTGGCCCGTCGCGCAGCAGCAGGACGGTGGCTGCGTGGCGGAGTGGGGCCGGGTCTCGTTGGGGGTAGAGGAGTTGGGAAGGGCGGGGCATTTTGGGATTATGGCTTTGGGGGTGGTTTCTTCGGTTTGGGGTTTTGCTGCAGTCTGAGGCCGGGACTCGCCCCGGCGGGCGACTCACTTTCTCTTGCTTCGCCAAGAGAAAGTAAGCAAAGAGAAGGCGACCCGAAGTCTGGGTCCCTGCGCTTGCGCTACGGGCAACCTGCGCTGCTCGATTACGGCGGCAGTCCGCACAACTCGCCTTCGGCTCAAACAAGTGCGGCCTGACCCTCCGCCTCCATCTACGCTGCTCGGCCCAGCCACACGGGGCAAGCGGGAGCGGATACCGGAAAGCCAATACAAACAAGGACACGCCACGGCGTGTCCTTGTGGACTTCGGTATTTGTCTTTTGTATTCCTCTTTCCCTACCCCTTGTGAATGCGCCGAGGAGCACAGGTCCAGGCGGATCAGGGCTGGCGTTGTCTGAGCGAAGCGAGTTTAGCCAGACCCCGCCTGGACCGAGCACCGCAGGTTGCCCGAAGCGCAGCGAAGGGACGCAGGCACCAGGGTCGCCTTTTCTTGGGTTACTTTCTTTTGGCGAAGCAAAAGAAAGTGACTGGCAGCCGGGCCACCCCGGCCTCAGTCCTTAGCAAAATACCAACAACCGATAATCCAACCCATGCGAATCCCCTTCACCAAAATGCAAGGCGCCGGCAACGATTTCGTCGTGCTCGACGAAACCCGCGGTCGCCTGAACCTCAGCGCCGCCCAGTACCGCTTTCTCGCCAATCGCCACTTCGGCGTGGGCGCAGACCAGATACTGACCGTGCGTCCGTCGCCGGAAGAGGGGATTGATTTCGAGTACGTCATTCACAACGCCGATGGCGGTGAGGTGGAGCAGTGCGGCAATGGCGCACGCTGCTTTGTGCGTTTTGTGCGTGAGAAGGGGCTGACCCGCAAGGACGTGGTGCGAGTGAAGACGCTCAGCGGCGTGATTGAGCCGCGCATGCAGGCCGATGGCCGCGTCACGGTGGACATGGGCGCGCCGGTGTTTGAGCTGGCGCGTATTCCGTTTGACGCTGCGGGCCTCGCGCCTGAGGCAGAGGGCTCGTGGCAGAAGTGGTCGTTGGCATTGGAGTCACCCGCCGGTACCACAACCGTGTGGATGGGTGCACTGTCGATGGGCAATCCGCATGCGGTGCAGCGGGTGGACGATGTCGATACCGCACCTGTGCTGCAGCTCGGCCCTCTGATCGAGAACCATGTGCGCTTTCCGCGGCGCGTCAATGCGGGCTTCATGCAGGTGGTCTCGCGTTCGCAGATCCGTCTGCGGGTGTACGAGCGCGGCGCGGGCGAGACGCTGGCCTGTGGCACTGGCGCCTGTGCAGCGGTGGTGGCTGGCATCCGCTGGGGCTGGCTGGACAGTCGTGTCGAAGTGCTCACGCGAGGCGGGCCACTGACCATCGAGTGGCCCGGCGCACTCGATGCCCCAGTGATGATGACCGGCCCCGCGACCACCGTGTTTGAGGCGGAGATCGAAGTTCCTGACGGAATCTGAGCGTGCTTTGCGCAGGCCGGAAAAGTGGCGACAATGCCGGGATGACTCCAACCGAACACCCCATCACCGAAGACGACATCGCGAACTTTCTGGCGAACACGCCGGATTTTTTTGAGCGCCACGCCGAGCTGCTGGCCACGGTGCAGCTCTCCAGCGGGCACGGTACCCGCGCCGTGAGCCTGCAGGAGCGCCAGGCGGGCATGTTGCGCGAGAAGATCAAGGGACTGGAAACGCGCGTGGTCGACATGATTCGCCACGGCCAGGACAACGTGCTGATTGCCGACAAGATGCAGCGCTGGACGCGCCGCTTGCTGCAGGTAGCCCATGCCCGCGATCTGCCGGGCGTGATTGCCGACGGCATCGTCAGCGACTTCCAGATCCCCCAGGCGGCCATCAAGGTCTGGGGCGTGAACGGCATCTTTTCCGACGAGGTTTTTGCCACCGGCGTGAGTGAAGACGCGAAGATTTTTGCGACCTCGCTGACCACACCTTATTGCGGCGTGAACTCCGGTTTCGAGGCTGTGAACTGGCTGCCCGAGCCGGACGCGGCCCTTTCGCTGGCGCTGATTCCCATCCGCGCGGCGGTCGGTGAGCCGGTGGTCGGGCTGATGGTGCTGGCTTCACCCGATGCCGAGCGCTTCCAGAGCGGCATGGGCACCGACTTTCTCGAACGTCTGGGCGAACTGGCGGGCGCAGCCCTGTCACGCCTGCGCTCGCAGGGCACCACACGGCCCAACACCGGCGGCGCAACGCCACCGGCCGGCACGCTGGACCCAGCCGCCACCTGAGCAACAGCCATGGCGCCATCGTCGGAGTTCGTTGAGCGCCACCCGCTGGTGGAGCGTTACCTCGAACACGTGCGGGTTGAGAAGCGGCTGGCTGCGCGCACCGTGGAGCTGTACACGCTGGACCTGCAGAAGCTGGAGGCCAGCGCAAGCCAGGCGGGGGTTGTACTCGTCGATGTGCAGAACACGCATGTGCGCCGGTGGGTCGCCCAGATGCACAGTGCCGGCCGCAGCGGCCGGGGCATTGCGCTGGTGCTGTCGGGCTGGCGCGGGTTTTACACCTGGCTGGGCCGCGAGGGACTGATTCGCGGCAACCCGGTTCAGGACGTGCGCGCCCCCAAAGCGGCCAAACCCTTGCCCAAGGCGCTGGGCGTGGAAGAGGCGGTGCAACTGGCCGACTACCAGGACCGGAGCGAAGGCGCCGACCCGCATCTGGAGGCGCGCGACCAGTGCATCACCGAACTGCTTTATGGCTGCGGCCTGCGCATTGGCGAACTGGTGGGGCTGGATGTGCGGGCCAGCCGGCAGGCGCGGGGCTGGATTGACCTCGATGCCGCAGAAGCGCACGTGCTGGGCAAGGGCTCCAAGCGGCGCAGCGTGCCGGTCGGCCGTGCGGCGCTGCAGGCGCTGCAGCGCTGGCTGACGCTGCGCGCTGACTGGGCGAAGACGGCCGTTGCCGTCACTGCAGAAGACGAACAGCCACTCTTCATCAATCAGCGCGGAAACCGGCTCACACCCCAGCATGTCCGGGTGCGGCTCAAGCAGCGTTCGCTGCGCGCCGGATTGGCAACGCCGGTGCATCCGCACATGCTGCGGCATTCCTTTGCCAGCCATGTCCTGCAATCCAGTGGTGACCTGCGCGCGGTGCAGGAGCTGCTTGGGCACGCGAACATCACCACCACGCAGGTTTACACCCGGCTGGATTTCCAGCATCTGGCGCGGGTGTACGACGCTGCCCATCCGCGTGCGGTGGCCAAAAATGCCAAATCGCCAGCGGACGAGGTGCCTGTTGCCAGGCCCGGTGCCGTCAAGCCACGCTAACCACGCCAGCCACGCAAGCGACTTTCCCTGCGGTACTGGCGATTCGCCTTAAGGCTGACCGGGCAGCGTCAGGCCGCTGCGTCCTTTGCATTTCGCCGGCTCGCGCGCAGCCGTCGTGGCGACGGTGTGGGCGTTGTCTCATTGAGCATGAACACCGCCCGTTTGCTGTCGGCGGGAGTTGAGGCGAGGCGTTCCTCCAGCTGGGCCAGCAGGCCCTGTGCATTGGAGCCGTGCAGCGGCACCAGCGCGTAGGCCACGCGCACCTGCGCCACACAGTCCACATGCAGGCCCTTGTAAGGCATCAGGCAGCGCGCCACGATGCGCGGGCCCAGCGTGCTGGCGTCTTCCGCGCCGAAGGGGCCCTCTACCAGCATGCCAAAGCGCCGCTCCGAGAGCCGCGCCGCGCTGTCAATTTCACGCGCCGTCGAAAGCAGGCGCGCGGCCACGCGCAGCGGCAGCTCGTCGGCTGCCTTGCGGCCAAAGTCACGCTGGATCTGGTCCGAATTCATCAGGTCAATCAGCAGCACGGCGCTTTCGTGACGCAGCCGCTCGGAGCGGGCGATCATGCGAATCAGCCGCTCGGCAAACACATGGCCGTTGATGAGGCCGGTGGCCGGGTCCACCCGGTCCAGACCCTGAATCCGCCGGATGTTCTCGCGCCGGTGCTGGCTGCGCAGCATCAGCACCACCATGACAATCGGCAGATGCAGCGCCACCGCGAGCTGCATGCCGTGTTGCGTCAGAAAGCCGATGGGCACCAGATCTGCGCTGCGGGCCAGCGACCAGCTCGCCGCTGCGATGACCGGCAGGTAAGCCAGCATCAGCCAGGGTGCGAAACGGTCACCCCGACGCCAGGCCCAGGCCATGGCCAGCATGCCGCCCAGTTGCAGCAGCACCACTGTAGGGACAAAAATCTCCATGCGCGACGCGGCGGGTACCAGCGTGAGCACGACAGCCACAAGCGCGCCCAGTGCGGCCTGGCCGATCATCAGCCAGTGCAGGCGCTGCGAGCGCTCTGGCAGCGACACGGCGGCTGAAATGAACAGCAACGATGCCGACACCGTGAGCAGCGGCAGCACCGAGGTGGACAGGTCATTGACCACGGGCATAGTGGGCCACAGGTGCAGGCCGGCAATGCCGGTGACGGTGGCCTGCGTCAGGCCCATCAGAGTGACGCAAAGCGCGTAGAGCCCATAGGCGTTGTCGCGCAGTGACACCGCGCCGAGTGCCGACACCAGGGCGGCCAGACCGGTGAGGCCAAAAAAGATACCGAGAATCAGCGATACCCGCTGCTCCTGGTAGCTGAGCCGACCCTCGCTGATGAACTGCAGCGGGGCGCTGAAGGCGTGGCCGTTTTCAAGGCGCAGCAGGTATTTGGTGGGCACTTCGGCAGACAGGGCAATCGGCAGCAGCGGGTGCCGGTGCGGAACCGGCCATTGATTCACGGCGACTGCATCACCGGAGCGTTGTTCATTCCACTGCCCGGCGCTGTCCAGCGTGTAGAGAGAGGCGCGGTCCACCGACGGGTAGGGGACCTCGGCATACCAGCGCTCGGCGTCGGGCGCTGGCGGCACGCTGAAGCGCACCCACATCACCTGACCCGCAGTCATCGGATAAATCGCATCCTGGCGGGTCGGTTTCCAGGGGATGGTGTCGGTGATTGACACCTGCTCAGGCGAGAACTGACCCGTGCTGTCTATCCAGTAGTCGCCCCAATCTTCCAGTGCGACGGGCTGGGTGCGGGTGTCGAGGTCCAGAATGGTGCGGGCGCTGGCAGGCAGGCTGATGGCCACTATCCATGCCGCAGCGAAGGCCATCAGCCACGGACCCACGCGGCTGCGCAGGCATGGAGACGGCCGCTGCACGGGAGCGCTTCTGACGCGGCCGCCGAACACCCATCCGGCTAAAAAGTACTTAAAAATCATTAACTTTTGATTGTCGCAAACTTTGGCGGCGGAAAGTCCGGATCGGCGCCGCACGACAATAGCACCATGAAAACAATTCGACTGCGGGAGGGCAAGGAGCGCTCCCTGCTACGCCGGCATCCGTGGATATTTGACGGCGCCATCGCCAAAGGCGGTGGTGACGCCGGCGAGACGGTCCGCGTGGAAAGCGATGCTGGCCAGTTCCTCGGCTGGGCGGCGTTCAGCCCCAGCTCCAAAATTCGTGCCCGCGTGTGGAGTTTTGACGAAGCGCAGCGCATCGACGCGTCGTTTTTCAGTACCCGCATTGCCCAGGCGATTCAGGCCAGAAACCTGTTTGACATCCAGAGCGATGGGTGCCGGCTGATTCATGGCGAGTCCGATGGCTTGCCGGGCGTGGTGGTGGACCGCTACGCCGACACCCTGGTGGCGCAGTTCTCCAGCTGCGGTGCGGAGAAGTGGAAGGGCGTGATTGTGCAGGCCCTGCTGGCGCAAACCGGGCTCACGCGCCTCTACGAGCGCTCCGATGCCAGCGTGCGCGCGCTGGAGGGGCTGCCCGAGGCCACCGGCTGGCTGGCCGGTTCAGGCGACACCGCCGTGACCATCCGTGAACACGACTGGTCGCTCAGTCTGGATGTGGCCGAGGGCCATAAAACCGGCTTCTACCTTGACCAGCGCGACAGCCGCCAGAAGTTCGCGCAGTACACCCGGCGCCGGCAGTTTGGCCAAGTGCTCAACTGTTACTGCTACACCGGCGGCTTCACCGTCGCCGGCCTCGCCGGTGGTGCGGGTCATGTCACCTCGATTGACTCATCGGGCCCGGCGATTGAGCGGGCGCGGGCCAATGTGGCGCTGAACGGCTTCGATACCAGCCGCACCACGCTGCTCGATGCCGATGTCAACGCCTCGCTGCGGCAGTACCAGAAAGAAGGGCGCCAGTTCGACGCCATCATTCTCGATCCGCCCAAACTGGCGCCGACGGTGGCCCACGCCGAGCGGGCGGCCCGCGCTTACAAGGACATCAATCGCCTCGCACTGGGCCTGCTGGTGCCGGGAGGGGTGTTGTTCACTTATTCGTGCTCGGGCGGCATCAGTGCCGACCTGTTCCACAAGATCGTGGCTTCGGCCGGAACCGACGCCGGGGTGGATGCCTTCATCTCTGAGCGCATGGGTGGGGCGCCCGATCACCCGATGACCGTGGCTTTCCCGGAGGGCGAGTACCTCAAGGGGCTGGTGCTGGTGAAAAGGCCAGCTGGCTGAAAATGCCGCCGGCAGGGGCAAGAAGCTGGCGAATAAAGATGCGAAGGGCAGGGCTTTGCATGGCGAAATGTCCCGGGTGGGCTGTGAAGGTGCAGAATCCAGTGCCTCATTGCAGCGCCGCAGCTTTGGTTGTGTTGATTTTTGTATTGATTGTTAGCAGGTAAACACCATGAGTTTGATTCCCGTCACGATCCTCACCGG
>CALSAU010000008.1:0-14915 GCA_943372985.1 Polaromonas sp. YR568
CTGACACCCATGTCGGCAAAGCCGGAGCGTCGCGTGTCTGCTGCAGGAGGTGTGGGCGATGTCTGCGCCAGACTGATGGCGCAGGCGACTGCGGCCATCAGCCCCGGCAGAAGTCGATAGCCCCTGCCGATCAAGCTTTGCAGCCTCATATGCTGCTCATGAGCTGCAATTCACGCCGTCACCCGCAGCGCCACGGTTTCGGTGTGGGTGAAGCCCTTGTCGCCTTCCCAGGTCAGCGTCAGCGTGCCCGTCTCCGTTGCGGTGGTGAAGAACGAGAGGTAGGGGTTGGCGGAGAGCGCAGAAAACAGCTCCGCGCTGAAGACCAGCTCGCCGTTGTAGCGGCAACTGAAGCGCTGGATGATGTTGCGTGGCACCACCTTGCCGTCTTCGCCCGGCCGAAAGCCGGTTTCCATCGGGTGGCCGATGGTGGCGCGAATTTCGATGACTTCACCGCGTCTGGCGGTGCTGGGGGCGTTGATGAGGGTGCGGGCCATATTAAAAGCGGCGGCGCGGAGCGCCAACCATTTCAAGATATTTTCCGCCGGGCCGCCCCAAGGAAAATACGGTCCCCTCGGGGGGCAGCGCAGTACACGAAGTGACAAGCGTGGGGGTCATGTTTCACCTTCTATACATGCTGCGAGCGTGACGATGACATCGACTGAGTGGGACCAGAAGCTGCCGTCACTCATCTGCGCGACAGCCACCAGCTTCTGCGAGGTTGCCAGTCGCACACGCGTGGTCACCTGGGCTTTGCCAGCGCGCGGGCCGAGCGTGAAGCGGGCAATGTCGCGCTGCGGGTTCTTCTGGTTGAAGACGGCGATGGTCTTGACGTGGTCGCCAGCGGTCATTGGGCTGTCAACCGACACACCCAGCGGGACCACATTGCCGTTGTCCACCAGCTCGGCCACGCTGAGCTTGACCTTGCCCACGCGCACTGGCGCGCCGCCGGTGTAGGTTTGAATGGCGGCAGCCAGCTCATCGGCCTGCGGCGTGGGGGCCGTTTGTGCACTGACGGTGGCGGGTACGAGCCACGCCCAGGCCCCCAATCCAGCGGCGCTGACCAGCACCCGACGCCGGTCGGGGAGGGCATTTGTCTTCAATATCTGTGATGTCATTTCAGTGTGCGAAGCAAAGCCACCACGTCCTCAATCTGCTGCGCATCCAGCAGGGGGCGCCCTTGCACGGCGCTGCTGACGCGGTACAGGCCTTCGGTCTGGAAGTAGGTCGGCATGATGCTTTCAGGGTTGAGATGGCGTGAATTGACCAGACGCAGCCTGAGCTGCCCTTCGTTCCATCGCGAGCCCGCCCCCGAGAGGTCGGGCGCCAGGTTGCCCTGGAACCGCTCCTCAGGGAAAGGCCCTGCATGGCACAACAGGCACAGCCCCACTTGCCGGTTCGCCACAATCGCCCGCCCGCGGGCAGCATCGCCGGGCGTCGCGGTGAGGGGTGCGGGAATCGCATCACCGATCACCTGGGGCGGCAAGGTTTGGCTCTGTGCTGCGGAGGACGCCCCTGTCATGACCAGACACACGCCCAGCAGCCAGCGCCGCAGAGGCAGGGCTGACTGGCTGAGCGGCCTGGTCATGGGTAGGTCTGTGGCTCTGGCGTGCCGTCTGGATCAGGCCTTCTTCAGGCTCTGGTTCTTCAGCGGCAGATCGCGGATGCGTTTGCCGGTGGCTGCAAAGATGGCGTTGAGTACCGCTGGCGCTGCCACGGCGATGGTGGGCTCGCCCACACCGCCCCAGAAGCCGCCCGATGGCACCAGCACGGTCTCGACCTTGGGCATGTCAGCCATCTTCACCACCGGGTAGGTGTTGAAGTTGTCCTGCTCGATGCGGCCATCCTTCACCGTGCATTCGCCGTACAGCGCTGCCGACAGGCCATAGGCAAACGAGCCTTCCACCTGCGCTTCGATCTGCTGCGGGTTCACCGCGTAACCCGGGTCGGTGGCTGCCACGATGCGGTGGATCTTGAGCTCACCGGCATCGCTGACCGACACCTCGGCGCAGGCGGCCACGTAGCTGCCGAAGCCCATGGTTTGCGCCAGTCCGCGGAACACGCCTTTGGGCGCTGGCTTGTCCCAGCCCACCCGCTCGGCCACCGCGTTGAGCACCGCGAGGTGCTTGGGGTGATTGGCCATCAGCTTGCGACGCAGGGCCAGCGGGTCCTGCTGGGTGGCCACGGCGACCTCGTCGATGAACGATTCCAGGTAAATCGCGTTCTGGTTCAGGTTCACGCCACGCCAGAAGCCGGGCGGCACATGCGGGTTGCGCATCGCGTGGTCGATCAGCAGGTTCGGGAAGCTGTAGCCCATGGAGGCCTCGGGCCCTGGCGCATTCAGACCCTGAAACTGCACCGGGTCCAGTCCGTTGCGGATGTTCTGCGGAAACACGCCTGCCAGAATGGACTGGCCGGCAATGCGCATGTGCAGCGCGGTGATGTTGCCCTGTGCGTCCAGGCCTGCCGTCATCTTGCACTGCGTCACCGGGTGGTAGCGGCCATGCAGCATGTCCTCTTCACGACTCCAGAGCAGCTTGACCGGCACGCCGGGCATCTGCTTGGCGATGTCCACCGCCTGGCGCACCCAGTCGTGCACTGCGCCGCGACGGCCGAAACCACCGCCAAGGTGCAGCTTGTACACCTCGCATTTCGAGGCGGGCAGACCGGACGCTTCAGACGCTGCAGCCAAAGCCGCTTCACCGTTTTGCGTGGGCGTCCAGACTTCGCAGCGCTCGGGCGTGTAACGCACCGTCGCATTCATCGGCTCCATCGTCGCGTGGTTCTGGTGCGGGTAGGAGTACACCGCCTCGATCTTGCGGGCGGCGCCCGCCATGGCGGTCTTCACGTCACCGTTCTGGTTACCGACAACAGCCTCCGGCACATCGAGCGCGGCTTTGAGCACCTTGGCGAATTCGGCGCTCGATGCATTGGCATGCTCGCCAAAATCCCATTCAATGGGCAGTGCGTCCAGTGCGGTCTTGGCGCGCCACCAGGTGTCGGCGACCACCGCGACGGCGCTGTCACCGACGCGTACCACTTTCTTCACGCCGGGGCGCTTTTCAATCGCGGCGGCGTTATAGCTTTTGACCTTGCCACCAAACACGGGGCAGTCCTTGATGGCGGCGTTGAGCATGCCGGGCAGCTTCAGGTCGGCGCCGTAAATCTGCTTACCGGTGACTTTCTCGACGGTGTCGAGCCGTGCCAGACGCTTGCCGACCAGCTTCCAGTCTTTCGGGTCCTTGAGCTTGATGTCGGTGGGTGCGGTCAGCTTGCCAGCGGCGGCGGCGACCTTGCCGTAAGTCACGGTGCGCTTGCTGGGGCCGTGGGTGATGACGCTGCTGGCTGCGCTGCACTCGGACACCGGCACCTTCCAGTTGTCGGCAGCGGCCTGCACCAGCATCATGCGGGCGGCAGCACCGCCTTTGCGGACGTAGTCCTGCGACTCGCGGATGCCGCGACTGCCGCCGGTCGAGAAGTTGCCCCAGGCGCGGTTGCGTGCCAGGTTCTGACCCGGCGTCGGGTATTCGGTGGTGACCTTGGCCCAGTTGCACTCCAGCTCTTCGGCCACCAGTTGGGCGAGGCCGGTCAGGCTGCCCTGGCCCATTTCAGAGCGGGCGATGCGGATGACCACGGTGTCATCGGGCTTCACCACGACCCAGGCGTTGATTTCGGGCGTGGCGGTGTCGGCGGCGTGGGCGGTGCCAGCCAGCGGCACATGAAAGCCCACCACCAGACCGGCGGCGGCCGACGCGCCCAGAAAGCCGCGGCGAGTGAGGTTCACCGGTGATTCAGACGCCACGGCGGGCAATGTGTTCGGGTCGCGTGCGTTCATGTCGTGCTCCCATCGGTGTGCTGGATGGCCAGTGCGGCGGTCTTGGTGTTACCGCCAGCGGCAACCACCTTGATGGCTGCACGGACCCGGTTGTAGGTGCCGCAGCGGCAGATGTTGGTGATGCCTGCGTCAATGTCGGCATCGGTCGGGTTCGGCTTTTCCTTCAGCAGGGCGGCGGCGGCCATGATCATGCCGCACTGGCAGTAGCCACACTGCGGTACGTCGAGCGAGGCCCAGGCTTTCTGCAGCGGGTGATTGCCTTTCGGCGAGAGGCCTTCAATGGTGACAATTTTTTCCTTGGCGGTGACCGTGGACACGGGCCGCACGCAGCTGCGTGTCGGGACGCCGTCAATGTGCACCGTGCAGGCACCACAGGCGGCGACGCCGCAGCCGTATTTGGTGCCGGTCAGACCGAGCTGCTCCCGGATGACCCAGAGAAGCGGGGTGTCTCCCTCTGCTTCAAACTCCCGTACTTTGCCGTTCACGTTCAGTTTTGCCATTGCGTTGCTCCAGATAGGTGCCGAAGGATTCACACGACCGGTGTTGCCCCGGTACGCGTGTGGCTGATGCTAGCGCCGCATGATGACGCACGCATGCATGCGTCGGATACCTGAGTAAGACGCTCTACGGAATGGGCGATAGGGAGTGGAGTGCGCAAGCCGCAAGGGCTGCGTAGTCAGCGGGTTAAGGGTAAACCCGTGAAATGAAACGCTGAAAAATCAGCGGCTGTACAGATCAGATGGTGCGGCTTGCCAGGGCTGGCTGACGGGCTGAGCCGTCACCGTGTCGACGGCCTGGCCGGGAGCTGCCACACGCCGCGCACCGTCAAAGCGCTGGGCCCAGTAGCTCACGCGCATGCTCTCCACCCGGACTTCGGCGCCAGGCTTGGGGGAGTGGATGAATTTGCCATCGCCAATGTAGATGCCGACATGGCTGAAGGCCCGGCGCAGGGTGTTGAAGAACACCAGGTCGCCCGGCTGCAGCTCGGTCTTGTCGATCTGCTGCGTTGCAGCGGCTTGCTGCTCGGCCTTGCGAGGCAGCAGCAGCCCGACGCTTTGTTCATAAATGGAGCGCACGAATCCGCTGCAGTCAAAACCGGTCTCGGCCGTGTTGCCGCCGCGCTTGTACGGAACGCCCAGAAAGCCCATGGCATTGACCACCAGCTCCGAGGCCTTGTGGGTGACGTTCTGACGCACGTTGTCGATGCGGGTCAACAATCCCTTGTCGGCCAGCAGCTTGTCCATGTCGTCCGGGGCATTCGCTGATGAATTGGCCGGCGATGCGATGGCGTGCCCCGCCACGAGGCTGGCAGCAGCTATCAGCAAGGCAATGGACTTTTGGGGCATGGCCCCGAGGATACTTGACGCACGAGCCCTGCGTCAACCTAACGTTGTTTCTACATAACGCATGCAGATAATTGATTTGTAAGGAATTTGCTGTGCTCAAAACCCTTGTTTGGCGTCTGGTTGGGTGATTCACGTATAACCGGCGGGAGACCAATGACGCTGTCACCCCCTGACTCAGGAGTCTGAAATGATGCCGAAACGATGGATTCACGCCAAGATGGCCATGACGTTTGTATTGGCGGCCTGTGGCTGGTCGGGCCAGCTGGCGTGGGCGCAGGGTGTCCGGCCCGAGGTGGTCACCACCAGTCTTCAGAACCCGTGGGCGGTGGCCTTTCTGCCGGGCAACCGTTTTCTGGTTACCGAACGACCGGGCCGGCTGCGGGTGGTGGGAGCTGACGGCAAGATGGGCGCACCGGTCGCCGGTTTACCGGAAGTGGCCGCCGGCGGGCAGGGCGGTTTGCTGGACGTGGTGACCGACAGCGGCTTTGAACGCAACCGGACCCTCTATTTCTGCTTCTCGGAGCCGGCCGCTGTGGGCAATGGCAACAGCACCGCGCTGGCCAGCGCCACGCTCAGCGCAGACGACTCCCGGCTGGAAAACCTCAAGATCCTGTTTAGCCAGAAGCCCAAGATGTCCAGCAGCCTGCATTTCGGCTGCCGAATTGTCGAAAGCCGGGCCGGTGGTGCAGTGGACGGCAAGTTGTTCCTCGTGCTAGGCGAGCGTTACTCCCGCAAGGAGGATGCCCAGAAGCTGGACAACCACCACGGCAAGATCATCCGCATCAACAAGGATGGCACGGTGCCCGCAGACAACCCCTTTGTCGGGCGTGCCGGCGCCTTGCCCGAAATCTGGAGCTACGGCCACCGCAACCCGCAGGGTGCAACACTGGCACCGGACGGCACCTTCTGGATGCACGAGCACGGCCCGCAGGGCGGTGACGAGATCAATTTGCCAAAGCGCGGCGCCAACTACGGCTGGCCGGTCGTCAGCTTTGGCGAGAACTATGGCGGCGGCAAGATCGGCGACGGGCTGACCTCTGCGCCCGGCATGGCGCCGCCGCTGCACCACTGGACACCTTCGATCGCGCCGTCCGGCATGGCGTTTCTGACCAGCGAGCGTTACGGCAAGTCGTGGCAGGGCAACCTGTTTGTGGGCTCGCTGAAGTTCGGCTACCTGAACCGCATTGAGCTTTCGGCGCCTTTTTCTGGCAACGTGGTGCGTGAGAACCGCCTGCTGGCCGGTGACCGCATTCGTGACGTGCGGCAGGGGCCAGATGGGCTGCTTTATGTGCTGACCGACAGCCCAAGCGGCAAACTCATCCGGCTTCTTCCAGGGGGTTGAAGCTGGTTACATGGCTGGTGACCAGGCTGGTTACAAATCACTGGCTTGGTTGAGTGCGTCGCAGCGCGTTGAAGGGATCGGCCCGGTATCATGGCTCGATGACTCCCACGCCCTCGCGGACCGCTGGCTTCACGGAGCGCCTCTCGCAAAATGCCCAGGGCTGGTTGGCCACCTGGTGGCAACTGGTGCATCTGGGCGCCATGATTCTGGTGCTGGCCCTGTCGCCATCGAGCTATGGCCGCGACATGCGGCCGGTGCTGGCCCGCCATATCTACCTGAACACCGCGCCCATCCTGCTGTGGTTCACTGTGCTGTGCGCGCTGGTGACCGTGGTGCTCACCCGCATCGTGCTGGTCACTGCGCTCAGTTACGGCCTGTCGCAGTACGCGCTACAGGTGGTGATCCGGGTGCTGGTGCTGGAGCTGATACCACTGACCGCGGCCTTGTTTGTCGCTCTGCGTTGCACCATTCCCGATGGCGTGGAGGTGGCCACGATGCAGAGCAGCGGCGAGCTGGATGACATTCGCCGCGAGGGTGGTGACCCGATCCGGCAGGAGGTTTTGCCGCGTGTGGTGGCTGGCATGTTCTCGGGCATCACGCTGGCAGCGCTCAGCAGTGTGGTGGCGCTTTGTGTGGCTTACGTCGCAGGCTACGGGTTCGATCTGTCGAGCCTGCCATCGTTCACCCGGCTGTTCGGGCAGGTGTTTGCTCCTTCGGTGACGCTGATCTTCGTGCTCAAGACGCTGTTTTTCTGCCTGGCCGTCTCGTTGATTCCCATGGCTTCGGCGCTCTACGGTTTGCGCGGCGGCAGCGTGCGCACCAGCGCCGAGATGCGCAGCCTGGTACGCATGTTTGCGGTGATACTGCTGATCGAGTTGGCCTCGCTGGTCGGCAATTACTATTGATTCAACGAAGCAAAAACGTAAGCCTCGCAACCTCCCTCATGAGCCTCACGCCTGAACCCCCGGTCCCACCCCGCGACGCCGTGCCCAACCTGGAGTTCAAGGCGCGCCTGTTGCTGCTGTTCATGGTGGTGCTGATTGGCGCGTCGGCGCTGTACGTGCTGTACGCCCGGGGCGCGTTCGAGGCCACCCAGCGGCTGGTGTTGATCGCCGAAGATTCCGAAGGCGTGGTGGTCGGCATGGACCTGACTTTCTCCGGCTTTCCGATTGGCCGCGTCAGCCGCATCGAACTGGCCGAAGACGGCAAGGCCCGCATCCTGGTCGATGTGGCCAGCAAGGACGCCCGCTGGCTGCGCACCAGCAGCGTCTTCACGCTGGTGCGCGGTATCGTCGGCGCTCCCAACATCCGGGCCTACACCGGCCTGCTGAACGACCCGCCGCTGCCCGATGGCGCGGTACGCACGGTGTTGCAGGGCGATGCCAGCGCCGAGATTCCGAAAGTCATCTCGGCAGCCAAGGAGCTGATTGAAAACCTCAACAGCCTCACCAGCAGCAGTGGTGCCGTCGGGGCCATGCTGGCCAATCTGCAGACCACCACCAACCGGCTCAATGGGCCGGGCGGCGCGCTCACGGTGCTGCTGGGCAGCGAGGAAGAAGCCAAAAAGCTGGCGCTGACGCTGGAGCGCACCAACGCGCTGCTGGCGAAGCTGGACACCCTGGCCGCCAAGACCGACACGCAGGTGTTTGGCGATAAGGGCCTGCTGCCTGAAACCCGCGCCACGGTCGTGCAGCTCAACGCGCTGCTGGGCGATGCCCGGACCAGCCTGAAGCAGGCCGATGCGATTTTGCAGAATGTGCAGGCAGTGACTTCCAATGCCAAAGACGCCACGGCCGACCTGGGCCAGTTGCGCGCCGACGTCGATGCCAGCCTGCGCAAGGTGGACAGCCTGATCAGCGAGATCGCCCGCAAATGGCCGTTTGCCAAAGACCCGCGCGACGCGGAGATCAAGCTGCCATGAACGCCTTGCACGTTTTTCTCAAGGGTTCCGGCGCCACGCTGGCGGTGGGTGTGTTTCTGGCCGGTTGCGCCAGCGGCCCGCCCGTGCCCCAATGGCAGCTGGAGGCCAAAAGCTCGATGGAGCGCTCTGTCACTGCTTATCTGGAAGGCAACACCCGTGTCGAGCAGGCCGAGCTGACCCGAGCGCGTGGCCAGCTGTCGCGCTCCGGGCGGGTCGATCTGCTGGCCAATGCCGAGCTGCTGAACTGCGCTGGCCGCGTGGCCAGTCTGGTGTTCGAACCCTGCGCTGCTTTTGAGGTGCTCAGGGAAGATGCGACTGAGCCTGCGCGGGCCTACGCGAACTACCTGCGCGGAAACGTGTCGCCACAGGCGGTGACGCTGCTGCCCGAGGCCCAGCGCGGCGCGGCGACGGGTGATGCGTCAGCCTTGCCCCGGATTGCCGACCCCTTGTCGCGTCTGGTGGCGGCGGGTGTGCTGTTTCAGACCGGCAAGGCCGACCCCGGTGTGATCCGCGAGGCCATCGACACCGCGTCGGCCCAGGGCTGGAGGCGGCCCTTGCTCGCCTGGCTGGGGGTGCAGCTCAAGCGGGCGGAGCAGGGCGGCAATGCACAGGAGGCCGAGCGCCTGCGACGCCGTATCGCCATCACGCAGGACCCGGCCGCCAGCCGCCCCTGATGCCCGTGATGTCCCAGATGTCTTTGTTGTTCCCCGAGCCGTGAGCTACCGCGTCAAACTCCACGCCGCCGAAGACGCCACACCCCAGCAGGTGCAGGCTGCGGAGCAGCGCTTCCGTGCGGCGCTCGATGACTCGCTAGGCGATGCGGCGCTGGTGTGGCCGGTGTACCGCGCCTATATGAAGCTGCTTGTCACCTACGGCGAGTCGCCGGCAGAAGACGTGCTGTCGCCCGAGGAACTGGAGATATTCACCCAGTGGCAGGCGGCAGAGGCGGCCGCGATGACGGCGGCCATTGGCCCCGACCGTTACATGGGCGACGCCCAGTTCGATATCCATCCGGCGTAATCTGGCACCTTCCTTCACAATCAGGCCGGCAGGCCATGCAGACCTGATTGTTCATCGCCTCGTTTCACCTTGCCCTGCGGAGCCACCCATGGAATCACGTCCCCCGTTTCCCCCTTTCACCCACGAGACCGCCGTGCAGAAGGTGCGCGCCGCCGAAGACGGCTGGAACAACCGCGACCCGCAGAAGGTGTCCATGGCCTACACGCCCGACAGCCGCTGGCGCAACCGCGCCGAGTTTGTCACCGGCCGCGCGGAAATTGTGGGCCTGCTGACCCGCAAATGGAACCGCGAGCTGGACTACCGCCTCATCAAGGAACTGTGGGCATTTGGTGGCAACCGCATTGCGGTGCGTTTTGCCTATGAATGGCATGACGACGCAGGCAACTGGTTCCGCTCGTATGGCAACGAGAACTGGGAGTTCGACGCCAACGGCCTGATGGCGGTGCGCCACGCCAGCATCAACGACCTGCCGATCAAGGCCGAAGAGCGCAAATTCCACTGGCCGCTGGGCCGTCGGCCAGACGATCACCCCAGCCTCAGTGACTTGGGTTTGTGAGCGCAACGTAGAATCCGGCTCCCGCGCTTTTTCGACGTCCTGCATCCCCTGCCTTTGTCACCGCGAGCTGTTGCTTGCGGCAGGCGCGTGCAGGTGTTCTTTTGCTTCTGCCCGTTCTCTTTCGAGTGATCCCTTTGACTGATCCCCACGATTCCCCCCGCGAGCCTGCAAGCCCGCCTGACAACACTGCATCCGACGCCCCAGCCCTGATTCAGGAAGCCCGCCTATGGTGCGGCGACGGCTGGACCGCCCGTGTCATCAAGAATGAGGACGACGATGGCTGGGCGGTGGCCATGATCAAGGACGGCGAGCCCGAGCCAGCGCTGGTCGGCCCGTGGACCATGGGCCGCGACAAGAAGAACCCCAAGCCCCTCGATGGCCCAGCCTTCAGCACGCTGGTCAAGACCGCATCTGAATTCGTGCGCCGCCACGAGCAGCAACTGCATGCCACGCTGCACCAGAGCATCACCGTGACGGCAGGTGGCCAGCGCGTGACGGTATCGCTCGACATCGAGCCTGATGAAGAAAACCCGTCTGCGCGGCTCAGTGCAACAGGCGAAGGCGGCGACGAGCTGGCTTCTGTGCGTGTGTCGCCCTCGTTCAAGCTCACGCGCGCCAGCGCAGTGGCGTGGGCAGAAGGCGGATTTGTCCGACCGGGGGAGCGGTGAGTCGCTCCATCCCGCTGGGCATTGACTTCGGCACCTCCAACTCCACGGTGGGCTGGAGCCGGCCCGGTCATCCCGCATTGCTGCCGCTGGAAGAGGGCAAGGTCACCTTGCCGTCGGTGGTGTTCTTCCATGCAGAAGACGCGCATGTGAGCTACGGCCGTGCCGGGCTGGCCGACTATCTTGTTGGCCATGAAGGGCGGCTGATGCGCTCCCTCAAGAGCCTGCTCGGCACCGCCATGATCGACGACCACACCGAAGTCGCCGGCCGGGCCTTGCCGTTCCGGCAACTGCTGGCGCAGTTCATCGGTGAGCTCAAGCGCCGGGCGGAAAGTGCGGCCGGACAGGGCTGTACGCAGGCGGTGTTGGGGCGCCCCGTGTTTTTTGTCGATGACGACGCCCGTGCCGACCGGCAGGCCGAGGCCACGCTGGCCGAGATCGCGCACTCGGTGGGCCTGAAAGACATTGCCTTCCAGTACGAGCCGATTGCTGCCGCGTTCGACTATGAATCCCGGATCACTGGCGAGGAACTGGTGCTGGTGGTGGACATCGGCGGCGGTACATCTGACTTCGCATTGGTGCGTCTGGGCCCTGGCCGTGCGGGCAAGGCCGACCGACGCAACGACATTCTGGCCAGCGGCGGTGTGCACATTGGCGGCACCGACTTTGACAAATACCTGAGTCTGGCCACTGTCATGCCGTGGATGGGGCTGGGCAGCCGGCAGCTCAACGGGCTGGAAGTGCCGTCTGCCCAGTACTTCAACCTGGCCACCTGGCACACCATCAACATGGCCTACACCCGCAAGGCTTGGACGCACATCACCGACATGACCCGCGCTGCAGCAGAAAAAGACAAGCTGAAGCGGTTGCAGCGCCTAGTGAGCGAGCGCGCCGGGCACTGGCTGGCCATGCAGGCCGAGGCGGCCAAGATCGCGTTGTCCGACGCACCCTCCACGATGCTCGACCTGGGGCGGGTGTCGCCAGGCGAGCAGTTGCCCATCACCTGCGATGACCTGAATTCAGCCATTGACCATCTGGTGAACAGCATCGGCACTACGGTGATGGCACTGCTCAACGATGCGGGCGTGGCCGCTGCGCAGGTGGACACCGTGTTTTTCACTGGTGGCTCCAGCGGCGTGCCGCTGCTGCGCGAGCGCATTGCTTCCCTGCTGGGCAATCCGCGCGCGGTGGAGGGTGACCGGTTTGGCAGCATTGGTGCTGGTCTGGCGCTGGATGCCGTGCGGCAGTTTGGTGAGTAAGGCCTGCGCTCGTTTCAGGCATCCGGTGTTACGCGAGCGGGGTGGCGTGACAGAATCCCGCATGGCTTGCCACCCGTGTGAGCCCACCTTTGCCGGAGCCCTGAATGAATTTCGCCCCCGATCTCGCCACGGTCACCCACGGCATCCAGCTGGCTGTGGCACCGGTCTTTCTGCTCACCGCCGTGTCCGGCATCATCGCGGCGGTGGCTGGTCGCCTGGCCCGTATCATCGACCGCGCACGGCATCTGGAAGGGCGCCTGGAGTCCGGCGAAGTGGACGCGCCGCGCGCTGACCGCATGTACGCCGAACTGCGCCAGTTGCGCCGGCGCGGCTGGCTGGTCAACAGCTGCATCGCGCTGCTCACGTTCTGCGCCATCCTGATCGGTTTCACCATCATCCTGCTGTTTTTGGGCGAGACCTCGGAGCTGCCCACTTTGCGCGTGGCCACTGTGTGCTTTCTGGCTGGCGTGATGTGCTTTCTCTCTGCGCTGGTGTGCTTTCTGGCTGAAACACTGATCGCCACCCGGCTGCTGAAGTTTGCCGAGATGCCGCAGAAGCTGGCACAGGCGGGGTCAGCGCATTCGCCGCCGAAGTAGTGCGGCCCGCCCTCTCCTTGGGCTTTTTGCGTGGGTGTTTTGTATGGAAACGTATCACGCCGAAACGAGGTGTTGGCTGACAGCCAAATCGCACCCGAAAATTATGATGACTCAGGTCTTCCCTGTGCCGTGACGCAGTGACGTCGTGAATGCCGCTGGCCTTCCAGCAGCGCGCGAAAGCACTGTCAACCACAAGCCAGGGCAACCGTTGGACAGTTGTGAACTTTCGACATATTGCGAAAGTGCCACTTTGATTGCATCGCGCGGGCCAGCCGGCTCATCGTGCGCCAAGTGGTGTTTGACGCATTGACTGTCCTGAGCGTTTCAACAAACCGGAGATATCCATGACTCAATCTGCTTTTTTCAAACCTTCCAGTGGTGGCCGCAGCGTCGCACTGATGTTGGCCTGTGCTCTGGCCTGTGGCGCCGCATTCGCTGAAAAGCCGGATTGGGCCGGTGGCGGCAAGGGCGACAAAGGCAACAAGGGCAACAAGTCCGAGATGTATGACGATCGCGGGCAGGGCGGCAAGAAAGCCGGCAAGGGCCAGCAGGGTGGTGGTAACGGCAATGGCGGCGCAAGCGATGTCCGCGTCGGCGCCTACTTTGGCAGCAACCAGCGCGTGGCACTGCAGGAGTACTACGGCCCGCAGTTCAAGGCTGGCAAATGCCCACCGGGCCTGGCGAAAAAGAACAACGGCTGCATGCCTCCGGGCCAGGCCAAGAAGTACTCGTTGGGTCAGCCACTGCCAGCAGGCGTGGTCTGGTACCCCGTCCCGCCAGCACTGGTGGTGCAGCTCGGCGCGCCACCTGCAGGTCACAAATACGTGCGCGTTGCAGCCGACATTTTGTTGCTGGCCATCGGTACCAACATGGTGATCGATGCTGTGCAAAATCTTTCCAGCCTTTAACGCAATCCTGAACATCGCTCGATGCTGATGTGATGTCGGCATGAAGCGAAGTCGAACGGGCTGTCCGTCTTGCGGTCGGCCCGTTTTCATTGGGACGGGTTGACCGGCAGATGCGGAGCGGTCGCGCGTGGCGGTAGACTGCGTGAACGGCCCGATCCCTCTTCACTCTCCATTCCTTCCATGCTGCTCGACCCCGATGACTCCCAACTCGTTCTGGTGGATTACCAGACCCGCCTGATGCCCGCGATCTTCGGAGGCGAGCAGGTGCTGGCCAACGCCGTCAAGCTCGCCCGTCTGGCACAGCTCATGGAAGTGCCGGTATGGGGTACCGCGCAGAACCCCGACAAGCTGGGCCCCAACACCCCCGAGGTGCACAGCGCCATCGAAGCCGCCCGCGGCAAGGTGCTGTCCAAAATGCATTTCAGTGCCGTGCCTGACGGCCTGGCCGACTGGCTGCGTCCGCCGGTACGCAAGGCGCAGGCCGGGCCCAATGCCCGCAGCCTGCCCAAGCACCTGCAAAAACCTGCAGCGGCAGAAGAGCCTGGCCGCAGCACCATCGTCATCGCCGGCTGCGAAGCCCACGTGTGCCTGCTGCAAACTGCACTGGACCTGCTGGAGCAGGAGTTCGACGTGTGGGTGGTGACCGACGCCTGCGGTTCCCGCACCGAACGCAATCGCGACGCCGCGTTTGACCGCCTGGCCGGCAACGGCGCGGAGCTGGTGACCACCGAGATGGTGGCTTTCGAGTGGCTGGGCAGCGCCGAGCACCCGGCGTTCAGGGATGTGCTGGGCCTGGTGAAATAGGGTTTGCAGCGGGCATCAAAAAATGGCCCGCCTGAAATTGACGCCGGGCGCCAAGGCCAGCAAACTCCTCCTTCCGTGTTCCAACAAACCCAGGAGGAAATCAACATGGACCCACAAACCGTCACCCTCGTGCAAACGTCGTGAAAGCGTGTTGCGGGCATCGCGCCCCAGGCCGCAGCGCTCTTCTATCAAAACCTGTTTGCAGCTAATCCCGCCCTGAAGCCGCTGTTTCGTGGCGACATGGAGCAGCAGGGCGTCAAACTGATGCAGATGATCGGCGCGGCTGTGGGCAAGCTCAACGACCTGAATACGCTGGTGCCCATCCTTCAGGGCCTGGCGCGACGCCATGTGGATTAAGGCGTGAAGGACGCCCACTACGACACCGTGGGTGGCGCGCTGCTGCAGACTTTGGGGCAAGGGTTGGGGCCGGCTTTCACGCCGGAGGTGAAGGCGGCCTGGACTTCGGTGTACGGCATGATGGCTGGCGTGAGGAGGGACGCGGCCACGTCCTGAGAGCAGGGCGACTTGGTGGCGCATTTGCCCTGCCGTGGCGCCTCGCCGAAGCAGTCCCATGTGCTGACAGTTGCGTCGAACGGTTCGCGACTTTGCACTGGGCCAGAGCGATGTTCAGGGGCATTTGACCTTCCGTCAGCCCTGTGCAAGCCC
>CALSAU010000009.1:0-14813 GCA_943372985.1 Polaromonas sp. YR568
GCCTGACGCGCGGCACCACGCTGGCCCACATCGCACGTGCGTCGCTGGAGAGCATCGCCTACCAGAGTGCCGCGCTGCTGCTGGCCATGAGCCGCGATGCGGTGGCGGGAGGTGCCGCGCCGGTGACCGAGCTGCGTGTGGACGGCGGCGCCTGCGTGAATGACCTGCTGATGCAGTTCCAGGCCGACCTGCTGGGCATTCCGGTGATCCGCCCGGCCGTGACCGAAACCACCGCACTGGGGGCGGCCTATCTGGCCGGGCTGAGCACAGGCGTGTACGCCAGCACGGCCGAGCTCTCGGCGCTGTGGCAGGCCGAGCGCCGCTTCACGCCCGCCATGGACCGCGCCACAGCCATCGAGGCCATGGGCCGTTGGGAACATGCCGTGCGCCAGGCCGTCGCGCCCTGAGCGCGTCACACCAGCGACGCGAAGCGGCATCAGACTCCACGTCATGCCAGTGCCGTCCACCACCTTGATGCTCACCCGGCGCCGCCTTCTGGGAGGTGCGGCTGCGCTCGCCCTGCCGGCCGTCCGGCCTCCCGCGTGGGCTCAAGAAAAGCCGTTCAACGCGACCTTGCTGCCACGCCTGCGCCTGATCGGCGAGGCAAGGGTTCCACACCGCGCCGCGTTTCAGGGCACTGTGGTCGGCGGCTTGTCCGGCATCGACTACGACAGCCAGCGCGACCTGTTCCATCTGATCAGCGACGACGGATCGCGCGAAAGCCCGGCACGGTTTTACACCGCGCGCATCGCTGTGCAGGCCGACCGGATCGGTGAAGTCGAATGGCTGGGCGTGACCACACTGCGCCAGGCCGACGGCACGCCCTACCCCGCTGCGCTGCGCGGCCTGCAGGTGCCTGACCCGGAAGCCATCCGCTGGCGCGCTAACAGCCAGACGCTGTGGTGGACCACCGAGGGCCATGCGCTGAGCGGCGCGGCGCCCATGCTGCGCGAAAGCCGCACCGACGGCACGCTGGTGCGCGAAATCAGCCTTCCCGCACTGTTCGACTTTCAGCTGACCGAGGGTTCACGCCCCAACCGCACACTGGAAGGGCTGGCGCTGACGCCCGACGGCCAGCGCGCCTGGGTCGCCATGGAAGCACCTCTGCGGCAGGATGGCCCCTTGCCCACCGTGCAGAGCCCGGGAGGCCCCTGCCGCTTCACGCTGCTGGATCTCGGCACCGGCAAGGTGCTGCGGCAGGTGGCGTATGGGCCAGATGCCATTCCGCGTGCACCGGTGCCGCCGGCCACCCAGGCCGACAATGGCATCACCGAAATCCTGCTGCTCGATGAACACCACCTGCTGGTGCTGGAGCGGGCCTACATGGCCGGCCACGGCGCTGACCAGCGCAACTCGCTGCGGATCTACCTGATCGACACGCGTGAGGGCACCGACACGCAGGACATGCCCGCGTTGAGCCCGGGTCGCTACCAGCCGGTCGGCAAACGGCTGCTGGCCGACCTCGCGATCTTCACCGGCGCTGGTGCCGGCCGCCGCCTGCAACAGCTGGACAATACCGAAGGCATGAGTTGGGGCGCGAGGCTTCCGAACGGCAACCGCACGCTGCACCTCATCAGCGACGACAATTTCAGCGAACAACAAATCACCCAGTGGCTGGTTTTTGAGTTTCAGGATTGAACCCACATGACATCTTCTTCTTTAGCCCCTGTTTCGGTGGCCTTCATCGGCGGCGGCAACATGGCCAGCGCCATCATTGGCGGTCTGCTCAAGCAAGGCACGCTCGCCAGCCAGATCCAGGTGGTGGAGCCATTTGCCGAGCAGCGCGCCAAACTGATTCAGCAGTTCGGCGTGGCGGTCCATGAAGCACCGGGTGCGGCGCTGGAGCAGGCCGGTCTGGTGGTGTGGGCCGTCAAGCCCCAGACCTTTCGCGAGGCGGCCGGGCAAAGCCGCGCGCACACGGCGAACGCTTTGCATCTCAGTGTGGCGGCAGGCATCCGCTCCGACAGCATCGCGCAGTGGCTGGGCACCGAACGCATCGTGCGCGCCATGCCCAACACGCCGGCGCTGGTCGGCAAGGGCATGACGGCGCTGTTCGCGCGCCCTGCTGTTTCGGCAGACGACCGGCTTGCAGTGGAAGGCGTGATCCAGCCGACCGGCGACTTCCTGTGGCTGGATGGCGAAACCCAGCTCGATGCGGTCACCGCGCTTTCAGGCTCGGGGCCTGCCTATGTGTTCTATTTCCTGGAAGCGATGATCGATGCCGGCATGGGCATGGGACTGTCGCGCGAGAAAGCCCATCAGCTGGCCGTCGGCACTTTTGTCGGCGCGTCGGCACTGGCGCAAGCCTCCAGCGACCCGCCGGAAGTGCTGCGCGCCCGCGTCACCTCCAAAGGCGGCACCACCTACGCCGCACTCACATCGATGGAGCAGGACGGCGTGAAGCAGCACTTCATGCAGGCGCTGGAAGCGGCGCGGCAACGCGCTGTGGAGCTGGGCAACGAGTTCGGCAGCGCCTGACGTTCCGTCGCAACCGCTCTTGGCTACTATCGGCCCACGTAAGACAACGCCACACCGGCGAACACGACAAAGCCCAGCCAGTGGTTCAGGCGGAAGGCCTTGAAGCAGCCGTCACGCTCGCGGTTGCGGATGAGCCACCAGTGCAACACCGCCTGCGCGAGGGCTGCGCCCAGACCCAGGGCGATCACGCCAAAACCGGGCTGCTCGCGCAGCAACCAGGCCCACAGGCCCAAAAACAGCAGGTAGCTGGCCATCACGCCCGCGACATCAAAGCGGCCCAGTGTGATGGCTGAGGTTTTCATGCCGATCTTCAGGTCGTCGTCGCGGTCGACCATGGCGTATTCGGTGTCGTAGGCAATCACCCAGAACAGGTTGCCCAGCAGCAGCAGCCAGGCCAGCGCCGGCACCCGCGACTGCACCGCCGCAAACGCCATCGGAATGCCAAAGCTGAACGCCACGCCCAGCACTGCTTGCGGCATGGACACAAAACGCTTGGCGAACGGATAGGCCAGCGTCACCGCCAATGCGGCCACCGACCACAGCACCGTCACCGTGTTGGTGGTCAGCACCAGGCCGAAAGCCAGCAAGGCCAGCACCGCGCCCAGACCCAGCGCTTCGCGCACCGACACTGCTCCGCTGGTCACCGGGCGCTGCGCCGTGCGTTTGACATGGCGGTCAAAGTCGCGGTCGGCCACATCGTTGACACAGCAGCCGGCGCTGCGCATCAGGATGGTTCCCAGCGTGAACACCAGCACCAGATGCCAGCCCGGAAAGCCATGCGAGGCAATCCACAGCGCCGACAACGTGGGCCACAGCAGCAGCAACCAGCCGGCAGGGCGGTTCCAGCGGATCAGGTCAAGGTAAAGGCCGAGTTTGGTTTGAGGCGTGCTTTTCACGCTGCCGATTCTGGCATCACCGAAGGCATCGATTCGCGGCCGCTCATTCTTCCAGCAGGGAGCGAAGCATCCACGCGGTCTGCTCGTGCACCGTCAGGCGCTGCGTGAGCAGGTCGGCGGTCGGCTCGTCACCGGCCTTGTCAGCCAGCGGGAACAGCTCGCGCGCGGTACGGGCCACAGCCTCATGGCCCTGCACCAGAATGCGCACCATCTCCAGCGCCTTGGGCGGCACCGTGGGCGCGTCGGGTACGGAGGCCAGCTTGCCGAACTGTGCGTAGGAGCCCGGCGCCGGATGGCCCAGCGAGCGAATGCGCTCGGCCACCGGATCCACTGCCGCCCACAGCTCGGTGTACTGCACCATGAACATCTGGTGCAGCGTGTTGAACATCGGGCCAGTGACGTTCCAGTGGAAGTTGTGGGTGGTGAGGTACAGCGTGTAGGTGTCTGCCAGCACACGGCTCAGGCCCTTGGCAATCGCTGCCCGGTCTTTTTCGCTGATGCCGATGTTGATGGAGGGTGCGGGCTTGGCAGACGCCTTGACAGAAGATTTGGCCATGGTGTTCCATTCAATGATTGATCTGCCACTGTACAAAACCTGAGGAGCTCAGGCAACCGATCCTGCAGCCAAGACACGGGGTCAGGACAGGCGGATCACCCCGGGCAGCTCGCAGGCGTAAATCGCGTTGCGCAGCGCGGCAATCGCTTCATAGCGCGTGAAGCTGCGGCGCCATGCCAGCACCACGCGGCGCGAAGGCACATGCCCTTCAAACGGCAGGTATTTCACAAACGACGGCATGTCGGCATCCGCCCCGGCCCTGGCCTTGCTGACCTTCTTTGCAGCTCGCGGCGCAGCCATGGCCTCTTTGGGAACGCCCAGGCGCGGCACCAGCGTGATGCCCATGCCAGCCGCCACCATATGCTTGATGGTCTCCAGGGACGAGCCCTCAAAGCTCTTGCGAATACCATCCGAGTTGCTGGAAAAGCGGGCGAACTCCGGGCACACCTCCAGCACGTGGTCACGGAAGCAGTGCCCGTTACCCAGCAGCAGCATGGTTTCTTTTTTCAGCTCTTCGGCGGTGATGCTGCTGCGCTGCGCCAGCGGGTGCGAGCTGGGCACCGCAGCCATGAAGGGCTCGTCGTAGAGCGGCGCAATCGCGAGGTTGGCATCAGGAAACGGCTCGGCCAGGATGGCGCAATCGATTTCCCCCATTCGCAGTTCCTCGATCAGCTTGACCGTGAAGTTCTCCTGCAGCATCAGCGGCATCTGCGGCGTCATGGCGATGGCGTGGCGCACCAGGTCCGGCAGCAGGTAGGGGCCGATGGTGTAGATCACACCCAGCCGCAACGCCCCGGCGAGCGGGTCCTTGCCACGCTTGGCAATCTCGCGGATGTTTTCGGCCTGCTCCAGCACGCTTTGCGCCTGCCGCACGATCTCCTCGCCCAGCGGCGTGACCGTGATTTCGTTTGCATTGCGCTCGAACAGCTTGACCTGCAACTCTTCTTCAAGCTTCTTGATCGCCACGCTGAGCGTTGGCTGCGACACGTGGCAGGCATCGGCGCCCTTGCCAAAATGCCTTTCACGGGCCACGGCGACGATGTATTTGAGTTCGGTCAGCGTCATGGGGTGATTGTGCGGCTTTTGTGTGATGTTTGGGGACGGAGGTGGTTGGTGAGGCCTGAGGCCGGGGTGGCCCGGCGGCCAGTCACTTTCTTTTGCTTCGCCAAAAGAAAGTAACCCAAGAAAAGGCGACCCTGGTGCCTGCGTCCCTTCGCTGCGCTACGGGCAACCTGCGGTGCTCGGTCCAGGCGGGGTCTGGCTAAACTCGCTTCGCTCAGACAACGCCAGCCCTGATCCACCTGGCCCAGCGCTCCTCGGCGCATTCACAAGGGTTGGGGATTCAAAGACAAATACCGAAGTCCACAAGGACACGCCAAGGCGTGTCCTTGTTGTCTTGGTTCCCTCTCCCGATTTACCCGTGTGGCTGGGCCGAGCAGCGCAGATGGAGGCGGGATTAGGGCCGCAGTTGTTTGAGCGCAGCGAGTTCTGCGGACCCCCGCCGGAGTCGAGCAGCACAGGTTGCCCGTAGCGCAGCGAAGGGACCCAGACTTCGGGTCGCCTTCTCTTTGCTTACTTTCTCTTGGCGAAGCAAGAGAAAGTGAGTCGCCCGCCGGGGCGAGTCCCGGCCCCAGACCTCAGCAAATAAACAAACCAGAAACCCTCACATCGGCATCCGATCCCGCCCATCTCGAACCCCCCGCCTCACCTCCTGAATGGTGGCCAGCAAGTCCCAAAACTGCTTGGCCTGCACCTTGAGCCGGTAGTCGGTCTGCGCGAACTGCTCCTCCACCATCTCGGTCACGCGCGAGTCCAGGTCGGCTGGCGGCAGCTTGAGGTAGGCCTCGCTTTCGGAGCCGTCGCGTTCGATGGTGGCACCGGCCTTGCGGGCGATGTTGAGCATGGCGGTGTTTTCGCTCAATGCGTGAATGAACATCATGTCCACGCCGTCATTGCGCGCGTGCATGACCGCGCGGTCAAACAGGCGGGAGCCGTAGCCCCGGCCGCGGGCCTGTGACAGCACGGACACGCCGAACTCTGCGCAGCTTTTCAGCTCGGGGTCGGTCGAGTGCGCCAAATGCGCCATCGCGATCAGTTCAAGCTTGCGGTTGTAGATGCCAAAGATTTCGTCGCGCTCGAAGTTAAGGCTGCTCACGTAGCGGCGGATCTGCTCGTCGCTGGCGGCGTAGCCAAAGCGCAGATAGCGGTCGCTGTCGTCCAGCGCCAGCAGGTGCGTGGCGATGCGCTCACCGTGGCTGGGGCCGAGCGAGCGGATCGGAACCATCACGGGTGGGGCCTGTTTGATGGGCGAGCCGTCCTCCGCGCGCTCAGACGCCAGCGGGCGAAAAAACTCTTTGCCCGCGTGGTAGGACGCTTTCAGGAATGCACTGGGATTGACCATGCACGAAATATAAGGGTTATCCCTAGAATTGCCAGTCTAGGCGGGATCGGACTTTCCGCGACCAGTCCCAGTCTGTTGACACACAAAACACTTCAAAGACCAATTAAAACATCGCTTTATTGCTATTTATTCAATAGCAAACCATCGCCAGCCAACCATCATGTTGCAGCGCAACAACTTTGTAACAGGCGCGCTTGAGACATTAAACGTCCGAATGGTGCATTTGTCAGCCGGCGCAATGACCTCTAGCAACCGCCATCCCCCGCTCACAGCGGCACGGCCGTGGTGGTTTTCACGCGGTCCAGCACGAAGCTGGTTTTGCAATCCTGTACGCTGGGGTGCTTGAGCAGCGTGTCCATGATGAAGCGGCTGTAGTGCGCCATGTCCTGCACCAGCACGCGCAGCAGGTAATCCATTTCCCCAGTGAGGGCCGCGCACTCGACCACTTCGGGCCAGGTCTGCACGCTGGCGCGGAACAGGTCCATCGGGTTGCGTTTGTGGCTCTCGGTGTGCTTTTCCAGCCGCACGTTGATGTAGGCCGTCAGCCCCAGGCCCACCACTTCGGGTTTGACCAGTGCCACATAGCGGTCGATCACGCCCGCCTCCTCCAGGCGCTTGACGCGCCTGAGCACTGCGCTGGGAGACAGCCCGACCTGCTCGGCCAGGGCGTCAAAGGTAGCCCGGCCATCCGCCTGCAGGCTGCGCAAAATCTGACGATCCAGCTTGTCGAGTGTTTCCATCACTTGAATTTTGCAGCTTTCGTGCGTCAAACGCAATTCTTGCGCCTTGATTCGCAGTAAACGTGATGCACTGCGCCTCTATATTGAAGGCTTACTGACCGGAGTCCTCCATGAACGCTCGCGACCACACCCCTCTGAACTTTGGACAAGGCACCGCCTGGGAGAACCCCATGGGCACCGACGGCTTTGAGTTCATTGAGTACGCCGCCCCCGACCCGGCCGCGATGGGCGCGCTGTTCGAGCGCATGGGCTTCACGCCGATTGCGCGGCATCGCCACAAGAACGTGACGCTGTATCGCCAGGGCGGCATCAACTTCATCCTCAACGCCGAGCCGGATTCGTTCGCGCAGCGCTTTGCGCGCCAGCATGGCCCCAGCGTGTGCGCCATTGCGTTTCGTGTGCAGGACGCCAAGGCCGCCTACGAGCGTGCCATTTCCCTGGGCGCGTGGGGCTATGCCCACACCTCGGGCCCGGGCGAGCTGAACATTCCGGCCATCAAGGGCATTGGCGACTCCCTCATTTACTTCATCGACAAATGGCGCGGCAAGAACGGTGCACAGCCCGGTGACATCGGCAACATCGGCTTTTACGACGTCGACTTCGAGCCGCTGCCCGGCATCCGCGCCGACGCGCTCGACCCTGCCGGCCACGGCCTCACCTACATCGACCACCTGACGCACAACGTGCACCGTGGCCGAATGGACGAATGGGCAGGGTTTTACGAGCGCCTGTTCAACTTCCGCGAGATCCGCTACTTTGACATCGAAGGCCAGGTCACTGGCGTCAAAAGCAAGGCCATGACCAGCCCCTGCGGCAAGATCCGCATCCCCATCAACGAGGAAGGCAACGAAAAGGCTGGCCAGATCCAGGAGTACCTGGACCGCTACCACGGCGAGGGCATCCAGCACATCGCGATGGGCAGCAACAACCTGCTGGCCACGGTAGACGCGATGCGCGCCAGCGGCGTGAAGCTGCTCGACACCATCGACACTTATTACGAGCTGATCGACAAACGCATTCCCGGCCATGGCGAGAACGTGGCTGAATTGCACAAGCGCAAAATTCTGGTCGATGGCAAGCAGGGCGCCCTGCTGCTGCAGATCTTCAGCGAGAACCAGCTGGGTCCCATCTTCTTCGAGTTCATCCAGCGCAAGGGCGACGATGGCTTTGGTGAAGGCAATTTCAAGGCGCTGTTTGAAAGCATCGAGCTGGACCAGATGCGCCGCGGTGTGCTGGCCCCCGCCGCCTGAGGGCGTAGACTGAAAGCCATGTCTCCCGCTACCACCTTGCCCGACAGTGCGAACGTGAGCACCAACGCCATGGGCCCCAAACCCGCGGTGTACGGCCAGTCGGACCGCCCGCCCCGGGGTGACTATGCGCGGGGTGGGCAGGTGCATGCCGATTACACCTGCCCGCAGAATTACGCGGCCTACACCGCCGAAGACCACGACACCTACCGGCGCCTGTATGCGCGCCAGTCGGCACTGCTGGCAGGGCGCGCCTGCCAGGCCTTCATCAACGCCCTGCCCCGGCTGGGTGCCAGCGACGCGATTCCGCGCTTTGACGACATCAACGACCGCCTGTTCAAGGCCACTGGCTGGCAACTGGTGGGCGTGCCGGGGTTGATTCCGGAAGTGCCGTTTTTCACCCTGCTGGCCAACCGCAAGTTTCCGGTGACGGACTGGATCCGCACGCCCGCCGAGTTCGACTACATCGTCGAGCCCGACATCTTTCATGACCTGTTCGGCCATGTGCCGCTGCTGTTTGACACGGCCTATGCCGATCACATCCAGGCCTACGGGCAAGGGGCACTGAAGGCACACGCTTTGGAGCACGGCCCGCAGCAGATCGCGGGTGCGGTGGAAATGCTTTCGCGGCTTTACTGGTACACGATTGAGTTTGGTCTGGTACGCGAGGGCGGAGCAGTGCGTGCTTATGGTGCCGGCATCCTGAGCAGCCCGGGCGAACTCGTCTTCAGCGTGAAAGCACTGGAAAGTGCGGGCGGGCCGCAACGCCTGCCTCTGCGGGCCGAGGCCGACCTGCTGCGCTGCATGGCATCCACCTACAAGATCGACAGCTACCAGCAGCAGTACTTTGTGGTCGACAGCTTTGAGGCACTGCTGAGCCTGACCGCGCCCGACTTCACGCCGTATTACCGTTCGTTGAGTCGCGCGGTGGCTGCCGCATCCCCTCAGGGCTGAGCCGCCCAGTCCCTCAGCGCCGCGCGGGTCTGCTCGGTCAGATCACCCAGCAGGGCCACCTGCTGCGCCGCATCGGCCGGCCACAGCCCCTGCAGGCAGGACTGCTCCAGTGAAAAACAGGCGTCGCTGAGCGCCTCGGCACCGACGTTCGACGCCGCCCCCTTGAGCGCATGCGCTGCCCGCGAGAGGGCCATGCTGTCGTGCGCCGCCAGGGCCTCGCGGATGTCGTCCATGCGGGTGGGCGCATCGCTGGCGAACAGCGCAATCACCTCGCGCGTCATCGTCAGCGCCTCGTCGTCAAACTCGCGGAACTGCTCCAGCCGGCTCCAGTCCATCAGTACCAGCGCACCTGTGGCCTGCGTGGCCACAGCGTCTGTATCTGCACCTGCATCGGCAGTCGCCACTGGCGCGGCTTCGGCAGCCGGCGCGAGGGTGCGCGCCTCATCACCCGGCTTGCGGGCATAGCGCGCCAGCGCTTCGGAGAGCTCGTCGATGCGCAGGGGCTTGGGCAAAAAGCCGACCATGCCGGCGGCTAGGCAACGCTGGCGGTCTTCCTCCAGCACCGAGGCGGTGAGCGCGATGATGGGGGGCGCCGCTGTTCCCCAAGTGTTGATGATCTGCCGCGACGCGGCAAAACCGTCCATCACTGGCATATTGGCGTCCATCAGAATCGCGGCAAAGGGGCGCACACCGGGCACCGCCCGCATGGCCTCTGCCACACGCTCCACCGCCTCCCGGCCGTGAAGGGCTGTGGCCGCCTCAAAGCCCAGCTTGGCCAGCATGGCCACGGCCACCTTCAGATTCACGGCGTTGTCATCAGCCACCAGCACCAATTGATCCCGCACCACGGCCTTCACCGGGGTCGCCGCCGCTTTGGCCGCCACCTGAGCCGTGGCCACGCGGGCAATTGCCTCGAACAGCTGCGACTGTCGGTAGGGCTTGAGCAGGCGCGCATCGAACACCTTGGCCTGCTCGCCGGTGGGCATGGTGCCGGAGGTCAGCAGGATGATGGGCGTGGCCGGTTGCGTCTGCCGCAGCGTCTGCGCCAGCGTCTGGCCATCCATGCCGGGCATGTGCATGTCGGTGATGACCACGTCCACCGTGGTGGTGCGGATCCACTGCAGCGCGTCGGCAGCGTGCTCAAACAGCATGGGCTCCATGCCCCAGCGCCGCAGCTGCTTGTCGAGAATGCGGAGGTTGACTTCGGTGTCGTCCACCACCAGCGCTCGCTTGCCCGCCAGACTCACCATGCTGAGCTGCGACAGCGTTGACACCTCGGGAGCGTCGGCCTGACCAACCCGAGCCGTGAACCAGAAGGTCGAGCCCTTGCCGGGGGCGGACTCCAGCCCGACCTTACCGCCCATCAGCTCGGCCAGCCTTTTGCAGATGGCCAACCCCAACCCCGTGCCGCCGTATTTGCGCGTGGTGCTGGTGTCCACCTGGGTGAAGGACTGGAACAGCGCCGATTGCCGGTCTGCCGGAATGCCGATGCCGGTGTCTCTGACGCGGAACTCCACCAAGGCGGTGCCCGCTGGCGCCATACCTTCGTCGCGCACATGCGCAGACACGATGACCTGGCCCTTATCGGTGAACTTGACCGCGTTGTTCACAAAATTCAGCAGCACCTGGCGCAAGCGCGTGACATCGCCACGCACCCAAGCGGGCAGTTCGTCGCCCAGGTCCACCAGCAGCTCCAGCCCCTTTTCGCGGGCGCGCGGTGCGCTGATGTCGCAGGCCTCCTCGATGGTGGCCATCAGGTTGAGCGGCTCGTCTTCCAGCTCCAGCCGGCCCGACTCGATCTTCGAAAAGTCCAGCACGTCGTTGATGACGCTGAGCAGCTGGTCGCTGGACACCCGCATGGTGTGCAGGTAGTCGCGCTGCTCGTCGTCCAGCGGGGTGTCGGCCAGCAGGGTCGTCATGCCGACCACACCATTGAGCGGCGTGCGGATTTCGTGGCTCATGGTGGCCAGAAAGGCCGCCTTGGCCCGCGCCGCCGCAAGCGCGTCTTCGCGCGACGCGGCCAGCTCTGCGGTGCGGCTGGCGACGCGCGCCTCCAGCGTCTCGTTGGCTTCGCGCAAGGCCAAGGTCTGCGCCTCGATCTCGGCGCGGTTGCGCACCAGTTCCTCGGCGCTGTCGTGCATGGCCTGCGAGAGCTGGCGCACTTCGGTGATGCGGGCGCGCGATTGCACTGGCGGCACCTCGGCACGGGCCAGTTGTGCGGCGGCAGCGCCCAGCCCCCGGAAGCGGCGGCTCAGCCGCCAGGCCAGCCAGGTGGCCAGCAGCGCACCGACCACCAGCGTCAGCGCCATCACCCACAGGGTCTGCCGCAATGCGGCCTGCGTGGCGGCTGCGAAATCACTCTCGGGTGCCACCACCACCAGACTCCAGCGTAGCCCCACGGCTTCGCCAAAGGGGCGCAGCACCACAATGAGCGCGTCATCCCCCTTGGGCACGCGCTTGAGGAAGGCAACGCGCTGCACGCTGTCCGGCAAGGTCTTGCCCAAACTGCCGACCACCTCCTGGTAAGCGCTGCGGGTGATTTCGTTGCGCACCTGCGCAGGTGTCACGCGCTCGGCCCTCGCGCCTGCGCCGGTGAGCAGTGGGTCGATGGTGGAGCTGGCCACCAGCAAACCCTTGTCGTCAACGATGAAGGCGCTCCCGCGTGCGCTGATCACCATGGTCTGCAGCAGTTCGCTGAGCGGCTTGAGCTTGAGGTCTGCCGCGAACACGCCGAGCACCCCGCCGTCGCCGCCATACACCGGTTGCGCCAGCGTCAGCAGCAGTTGCGCTTCGCCAGTCGCGGCGTGGACCGGGGTGAACACACGCCCCTTGTTTTCCATCGCTGTCTGGTACCAGGGCCGGGTGCGCGGCTCATAGTTGTCGGTTTCTGCCGTCAGCGCCTTGCTGCGGTCGCCTGGAAACTCGGCATTGAAAAACTGCCGGCTGGTACCCGCCTCGGCGCGCGCAGCCACCCGCATCAGTGTGCTGCCGCCCTGCGGCACCGCCTCGACGCTGCGGTACTCGCCCCGGTAGCCCGCCAGATACAGGCGCGACACCCCGGCGGTCATGCGCGTCATGGCAAAGGCGGTTTGCTCGAACACGTCGGGCCGCTGCACCAGTTGCCGCGCACGTGAAAGGTCGGAACCTGTCGGCTGCTCATGCAGCAAGCCATTGAGCACCACATGGGCCTGGGCCAGATGTTCTTCGGTGCCTTTCTGGACCCGCTGGGCCAGGTTTTCGACCACCTTCTCGGCCAGTGTCTGCACGGTTTGCACATTGCTCCGGTACAGCATCCAGCCCACGCTGGCCGCAGGCACCAGAGAAAACACCAGCAGGCTGCCGACCAGCACGGTGCGCAGCGACCAGGTGCGGCCGCTGTCCTGTGCGGTGCCCACTGTCGCCTCACTGTTCATGCAAGGCCCAGAATTTCCACGGCATCAGTGGGTTTGCTGCGCCCCGGCAAGGTGACCATGGCGCGTCGGCCGGTGCGCACAGCCCCGGTCACCAGCCGCACGGCCTGCGCGCTGGCGGCAATGGTCCAGTCCAGTCGCGGCTCGCCCTTGAAGAGCTGCAGCGCAGTGGCGACCGTGTCACCAACCGGCGTGGTCTGCCCGGTGCGGCTGGTCAGGCCATCGAGCGCCGCAAACGCCACCGGGCCGCTGTGCAGCGCCACCCCCAGCGAAAACGGCGGCAGGCCCCGGCCGGCAAAGTGCTGCTTCACGTGGCCGTCGATGCGCTTGGATGCGTCAGCCAGCCCCATCGCTGCGCGGGTGGCGCGCAGGCCGTGGTTGACCGAGTCGGTGTCGGTCGACGGCACGAACACACTCAGCATGCCGTTGCCGACAAACTGCATGTAGTGGGCGCCAAACAGGTACACGGTGTCGCCAACGCTGGCATAGAGCTTTTGCACCAGATCACCCAGTTCGCCGGCCGACAGCCGTTCGGTCCACTGGCTGTAGTCGCGCATGTCGGCGAAGAGCACTGTGGCGCTGTCGTACTTTTCGCTGTCCTTGACCGGGCCGCCATCGGGCCACTGCTCGGCCAGCATCTGGGCCAGCCGCTTCTCATAGAGCTCGCCGATCATCTGTGCCTGGGTTTCCAGCGCCTCCTGCAAGGCCTTGCCCAGGCCTTCGGCACGCATGGCCTCAGCCCGCGAGAGCTTGTTGAGCTGCGCACTGACGGCCTCGCGCAACTCCTGCGGCGCAAAGGGTTTGGTGAGGTAATCGTCGGCGCCAGTGGTCATGCCCTGGCGCATGTGGCTCCTGTCCTGCAGCGAGGTCAGCAGGATCACCGCCGTGCCGGCCAGTTCCACGTCGTTGCGCACGCGGTCCAGCACTTCAAAGCCGTCGAGCAGCGGCATCTGCACATCGCTCACCACCAGATGCGGCTTGAGTTTGCGAATCAGCGCCAGGCCCTTGGCGCCGTCTTCGGCGGTCATCACCTCGTGACCCTCTTTTTTGAGCACCTGACTCACCAGAATCCGGGTGCCGGCGTCGTCATCTATCACCACAATCAGGGACATACCGAACTTTCACGCTCTTGTTGTTGAATGGCCAGCCACCAGGCGCCGGGCACGCAGGTTCATTGTCACGTCCATTGTCACGATTAGTAACCGCCACAACAAGCGCAACCGGCTGGCAAGTTGATGGTATCCGCCGCTTGCTGCCGCCAAAGTCATCCAACGTGACAACACCCGCACCCACCATCGCCTCATGGCGCCCGGCGGCGGCTCCTGCCTGTTTAGCGCTGATACAACACCAGGCCGTCCATCGGAAGAATTACGGCGATTTATCCTCCAGAATGAGGAGGTAAAAGTTTGTTACCTCGCTTACGATGCCCACGCTGACGGAACTCCCGCTGATCACCCACCGAAGCACCAAGGTGCTGATGGTGATGGACGTGGTCGAGTCCGTCCGGCTGATGGAGCTGGATGAAGATGACTTTGTACGGCGATGGCAACAACTGGTGGCCCATGCGGAAACGCAGGCGCTGCCGCTGCATGGCGGGCGCATTGTCAAAAGCCTGGGGGACGGGCTGATGCTGGAATTTGCCAGCGCCCAGAGCTGCACCAAGGCGGCGTTCATGCTGCAGCAGTTCAGCCAGCAGGCCAATGCCGGGCTGCCCGCCGACAGGCACATGCACCTGCGCATGGGCGGGCATGTGGCGGAGTTTGTGGCCGACAAGCACGACATCTACGGCACGGATGTCAATCTGACTGCGCGATTTGCCTCGCTGGCGGAACCGGGCGGGCTGGTGATCAGCGCCGAACTGCGCGACCTGATCCCGACCGGACTGGACGCCGACATCGAGGACATGGGCGAGTGCCATCTCAAGCATGTCCCGGAGCCGGTCCAACTGTTTCGGGCCTGGCCGGTGGGCGACAGAATCAAGCCGCTGGCTGAGGAGGCAGAAGCGGGTGATTTCCGGCCCACCATCGCGGTCATCCCGTTCGAAGCCCGATCCAACGAGCCGGAGCACTTTGTCGTCGGCGAGCTGATTGCGGACGGCGTCATTGCGCAGCTCTCCCGCAGTGCCGACTTG